>CAZLYG010000001.1:0-14032 GCA_964563075.1 uncultured Steroidobacteraceae bacterium
GGCGGCGGTGAGAACACGCTCAGGGGAGGCAACGCCCCTGTGTACTTTTCGACCTGGACCAGGCAGCTGTTGGCGGAAGGTCCCTGTGCCAGCGAGGAAGTGCCGACGTCATGGGTGACGGCATTGGGGTTGCCATGGATCTCCAGGCTCAGCGGATCCGCGGGATCGAGCATGTCGTACCAGGCGCCGGTTGCGATCTGCACGACTCCCGGACGCAGCCCGTCGGACAGATGCGCGCCTGCGAGGAAGGCGCCGCGATCATTGAATACGCGCACGATGTCCCCATCGCGAATATCGCGCTCCGCCGCGTCCGTGGGATGGATACGCAGGGGCTCGCGGCCGCGGATCTTCGATTCCCGGCTGGCAATGCCGTGGTCGAGCTGGCTGTGCAGGCGGGTGCGGGGCTGATTGGACAGCAGATGCAACGGGAAGCGCCGCGCCCGCGGGCTGCCCAGCCACTCCTGTTTGTCGTACCAGGCCGGATGGCCAACGCAGTCCGGATAACCGAACCCGGCAATGGTCTGCGAGAAGATCTCGATCCTCCCCGAGGGTGTGCGCAGCGGGTGCCGCTCAGGATCGGCGCGAAAACGCTCGAGCACAGCAGCGCGGTCCTTCAGCATGGGTCGCAGGTCCAGCGGCGCTCCCGCACGAAATTCCTGAAAGTCCGGTAGCGCAATGCCCGCGGCGGCGGCGTTCGCCCGGGTGACGTTCCACAGGTGCTCGACCCACTGTCGCGCATCGCGCCCTTCCGTGAAGGATGCGGCAAAGCCCAGTCGCTCGGCGAGCCCTGAGAAGATCGAGTAGTCATCGCGCGCCTCGCCAAAGGGCTCGAGCGCGCGACGCATCGGAGTCAGCCAGTGATCCATGCTGCCGCCCGCAAAATCCTCCCGCTCCTGGGGCGTCGTGCAGGGCAACACGAGATCCGCCATGCGTGCGGTCGTGGTCCAGTTGATCTCGTGCGTAATGACCGTCTTGGGGCGCGTCCACGCACGCCGCAGCCGATTGATGTCCTGGTGATGATGGAAGGGATTGCCGCCGACCCAGTACACGAGCTCGATCGGCGGGAAGGTGAGCGTCCGCCCGTTATAGCTGCAGGTGCCTCCGGGCCGCTCCAGCATCTCCGTCACGCGCGCCACCGGAATGAAGTCCTTCACGGGATTCGGCTGTTGGGGAATGGTGCCCACCGCGAACGGCAGATAGCGCCGCTGCATGGTGTTCATCTTGCTGACGCCGGCGCCCATCAGGACCCCGCCACCCGGGAGCCCGATGTAGCCCAATGCAGCCCCGAGCGCCCAGGCCGCCCAGTAGGCCTGCTCGCCATGCTCGGCACGCTGCAGCGAGAAGGTAACGCCGACCAGGCAGCGCTCGCGCGCCATGAGCCGCGCGAGCTCGCGGATCTGTTGCTCCGGCACTTCCGACAGTGCCGCCGCCCACGCGGCATCCTTGGCCTGACCATCGCGGCGCCCCCGCAAGTAGTCGGCAAACTGCTCGAAGCCGGTGCAGTACCTGCTGACGAAGTCGCGGTCGTAGAGATCCTCCGTGACCAGCGTGTGGATCATGCCCAACATGATCGCGACGTCGGTGTTGGGTCGGCAGGGAATCCAGCGCGGCGTAAGACTTGCGCACACATCGTCCCGGATGGGGCTGATGTTGACGATATCGATGCCCGCCTGCCGCAGCGCCTCGAAGTGAGCGCTCGCGTCGTGAGAGCCGATGCCCCCGGGGTTGACCTGCATGTTGCGCGAGGCTGCACCCCCGAAGAACACGATGCGCCGGCAATGCTCGGCGATCTCGCGTGTGCTGGGAGCCTGGATACCGGCGGAATAGGCACTCATCCCCAGCACGTGAGGAATCAACACCTCGGCGGCGGCCAGCGAATAGGAATCCACCGAATCCGTATAGCCGCCGAACATCTGCATGAAGCGATGGATCTGCCCCTGCGCGTGATGGAAGCGTCCGGCACTCGCCCAACCGTAGGAGCCTGCATAGATCGCGCGATTGCCACCAGCTGCACGCGCTTCGGTCAGCGCTTCGGCGGCGATGTCGAGAGCCTCGTCCCACGACACCTCGACGAACGGCTCGCGTCCACGCAACGCAGTGTCGCTTGCGCGACGGCGCTCGTAGTAGCCCAGACGCACGGCAGGCCGAGCGACGCGGCACCTTGCGTCCTGCGAATCCGCCAGAGATCGTCCGATTGGCGAGGGCTCCTGGTCCTGTGGAGCCGGGCTGACGCGCACGGCGCCATCCGCCTCGCGCTCGATCAGGTAATTGCCCCAATGCGTCGCCGTCAATCGTGCCGTCATTGTCCCACTCGCCTCTCAAGTGCTCTGGTCGAGCTGGCGTCTCAAGGGCTCTGAGGCGGCCTGTGGCCAGAAGCTCCGGTATTGCCCGATCCACCGGTCCACCTCCTGCAAAGCCTGCGGCCGCAGCGAGTAGACCCGCCGCTGCGCCTGGGCTCGCACCTCTACCACGCGCGCCTTGCGTAGCACCCTCAGATGTTGCGACACCGAAGGCTGGCTCATGTTCGGAAAGGCGCTGACGAAATCTCCCGCCGTGCGCTCTCCGCTGGCCAGCATGGCAAGGATGTTGCGCCGGGTCGGGTCGGCGATGGCAGCGAAAATATCCATAGTCAATACCTTATATAAGTTGTCGCCTATCGTAAAGCTGCGCGCAACTCCGGCGGCCTGTGGCAGGATTCGGCGCCGCATCATTCACCGGGGGGAGAAAGCACCGTGACACCCAGAACAGGTATCGTCTGCTGCGCCATCATGGCTTTCGGAGTCGCCGCCGTGCAGGCCGACACCGCAGCTCCCTCATCCACGAGCCCGCATGCCGCGGGAATTCCTCCAACCGCGGCACCCGACCAGGCGGCGCTGCTCCACAGCGATGACCCCAAGCTGGCCGCGAACAAGAAGCTCGTGTTCGACATGTGGCGCGCGATCATTCAGGGCGCGCACACCGAGCTCGCACCCAAGTACTTCACCGAGAACTACATACAGCACAATCCGAACGTGGCGACCGGCCGCGACGCGATGGTCGCCTACATGCGCCAGACACGGCCGGTGCGCCCGATCCAGCCGAAGATCACCTTTCCGGTCATTGCCATCATGGCCGAGGGCGATCTGGTGATGGTGGCGACTGTCAGCTATCAGGACGATCCGGAAAATCCGGGCCATAAGTGGGCCGGAACGCATTTCGACATGTTCAGGATCGAGAACGGCAAGATCGCCGAGCACTGGGACAGCGTGGCGAAGGATCCGAAGGCGCTGCACTACGATCCGAACACCCAGAACAAGCCCTGACAACCGGCTAACGGGCGCGCCCCGCCGCTTGAGTACGGCACCGTGTCCGCGACCCGGTCACGAGCAGCGCGCAGCGATCCGCAGCGTGGTCAACGCCGGCAGCGAAGCCGACGGCGCGCGTCTCGCCGGGCTTTCGCGCTTAGAATTTCGCCTGACCGAGCGGCACCACCTCGTATCGACAGCGGAGCGAGTATGCGCAAGTACATCCTGGCAGCGATGGCGGCGAGCATCATCCCACTGGCCCACGCGCAGCCTCCTGCGCGCGAGAACCCGCATCGGCCGCCGCTCTTCTTCAAAGAAGACTGGCAGCAAACCGAGAAAGGCGGCGAGCACGCGCTGTTTCCTGATTCGATCGGCAACGCCTCTCTGGAGCTGAAGCAGTACGTGCCTTCCGGGCAGCTGCAGATGACTGGCAAAGCAGGCGATGACAGCAATCCGGTGCACGTGTGGACCGGGCTGTGCACCTCCCCATGCGCGTTCGCGCTGCGTGACAAGACGCGCTTCGCTGACCTCAGCGACATGGGGCGCATCCGTTTGACCACCAAGGTCTCCGGCTTCCACAAGGTGCGCCCTATCGTGAAGCTGGCGGACGGCACCTGGCTGGTTGGCGACCGCGCCGAGGGCGGCAGCTCACGCGACTGGCTGGTGAGCGAGATCTCGTACGGTGACCTGCGCTGGATCAAGCTGGACATCGCGCGCGTAGTCACGGTCGGAACCTTCGTGGACAAACCCGATCTGACCCAGGTTGACGAGATCGGCTTCGCCGACCTCATGCCGAGCAGCGGTCACGGGCCCGGCGGCTGGGCAGATGTTGCGCAGATCGAAGTGTTCGCCAAGCCCGTCGAGCGTACCTCACAGAAGGAGAAATGATGAACGGGCGAGCCCTGCTTCCAGCTCTGACCATTGCCTTGCTGAACGTGACTGCATGCGCCTCCACGACGACCGCCGCGGTGATTGCCCTGCCCAATGGGTACTACCTGCAACCGACCAAGTCCGGAGGGCTCGCTATGGAGAAGGGCCGTGGGCACACCGTCGTGCCGGGACCGGTTGCGGCGTATGCCGTCGTCCGCCAGGTCGTGACCGGAGCACTGGGCGAACCGCCGCCGCTGAATCGGCACTACACGAACGATCTGCCTTACAAGGGCAGCGCCGACACGCGCTACTTCGTGCTCGACACCCGCACGGGCAAGCTCGATTCCGGACTGGATGAGGCTGCCTGGAAGATGCGGATGAGCGAGCTGCAGCTGCCTGCCGACGTCGAGTTGCACTCGCCGATCTTCCCGGAGTAGCGCCATCCCGGAGCGACTCCTTGCCGACCTGGCGCGAGCCCGCAGTGGGCGCCTGCCCGCGGCGGGCGCCCTTCCCGCAGCTTGCCGCCGCCCAACAAAGCCTGACCGCCCGGATCGCTGACCTCCGCGCCGTCGACGATCACGGTGTGGCCCTTCACATGGCTACAACGGCCGCGTTCGCAATCCACGCAGCGCCATCAACAGCGCGACCATCACAAACCCGATGGCCCATACCACCATCGCGGCACTTGGCACGGCCGCCGAGGTGAACGGACCCGGCATCTGCTGCATCAGGGGCGACTGCATCTGGTGGGCCGCGAGTCGCCACAAGGCATCGACGGGACTCACCAGGCTGATCGCCGTGCCGATGTAACGGGAGGCATCGCTCCCCAGGACGGCGCCGATCGCCTCGATCCAGCCGCCGATGAAGGCCATCGCATAGAATCCAAACACGACAACGGCGTTGGTAACCGTTTTCAGGCGTGTTCCGCCCGCGATCGACAGGGTCAACAGCGAGGCTGCGCCGAGCAACAACAGCGGCAAGGCCGTGGCCAGATGCGGCGGTGCGAAGCCGGTAAACAGCCGCACGAGCAGCACGACTCCCAGCGCGAGGAACAGCAGATAGGCTGCCGCCATCGCCATGAACGCCACCCACTTGCCGAGCACGATGGTCGCGCGACTGACGGGCTTCGAGGCAATCGTCTCGATGACTCCCGAGTCGATCTCGCCCGAGATCGAGTCCACGGGCAACAGCACCGAGAACGCGAGTGTCAGGAAATTGCCGACATAGAGCCCTGCGAGCGTGAGGGCTTCCAGTTGTGCCTGGCGGATGAATGCGGGACGCGCCGCAGCCCCCGGACCGAAGAAATACAGGAAGTACACGGAGGTGCCGAAGACGCCAAGGAACAACAGGGCACAGATCAGGCTCGCCAGCATGATGCGCGTGCGCCGCGCCTCGGTCCATGTCAGATGAATGATGGTGAGCAGGCCGTGCAAGTGCTCATCCCGGACGCTGGCCGTCACCCATGATTTCCACGAACCACTCCTCGAGCGAGCGCCGCCGGGATCGCAGCTCATAGAGGCTGAGGCCCTGCCCCACGAGCCAGGCGGCGAGCTGCGGGAGCACGCTCGCATCGCGGACGCGCATGCGCACGAGCTCCCCGGTGCGCGTGATTCCAGTGCCGAACTGTGCAAGTCCGGCGATGGTTGCCGGATCGAGCGGCGCCACACGCAGCTCCACCGCAATTTCTCCAGCCGCCTGGGCCAACGACAGCTCACGAACTACGCGCCCCTCGCGTACTAAAACGACTCGATCGCAAGTGGCTTCCACTTCCCCCAGCAGATGCGAGTTCAGGAACACGGTCGTGCCGCGGGCGCGCAGCTCCTGAATGATATCGCGCACCAGGAGCCTTCCCAGAGGGTCGAGGCCGGATGTCGGCTCATCCAGAAACACCAGCTCCGGGTCGTTGATCAGCGCCTGCGCGAGGCCCGCACGCTGCGTCATTCCCTTGCTGTATTCACGTAGGGGCCGATCCTCTGCATCTGTCAGATCGACGCGCATGAGCAGCTCATCGATGCGCCGTTCGAGGGTCACCCCGCGCATGCCGTGCAGCCGGCCGTGAAAACGCAGCAGCTCCCGCCCGGTGAGACAGCTGTGAAAACGAAAGTGCTCCGGAAGAAATCCGATCCGGGCTCGCACCCGGCGCTCCCCGAGCGGCGCGCCGAGCACGGCACCGCTTCCGCCGCTGGGCTCGACCAACCCGAGCAGCAGCTTCAGCGAGGTGGTCTTGCCCGCGCCGTTCGGCCCGAGGAAGCCGAATATTTCCCCGCGCCCGATGCTGAGTGACAGATCGGCCACCGCCACCGTGGCGCCGAACTGCCGCCGCAAGGACCTCGTCTCGACTATCGACACGCCCATCTACTGAAGCGTCTGGGCCATCTCGAGCAGCTGCTCCGGTCCCAGGCTGCCACTGAGCGCAAACACGCGAGTCCCATCCGACCACATCAGCACCGCGCTGCCCTTGCTGCGCCGGGCGCCGGCAGCCGGCCTCCTCGATGGCTCCAGCAGCAGCCCCGATCCGCCCTGCACGGTCACCTGTCGGAAGGAGGCCACGTTGGCAGGAATGGGGACCACCAGCGTGGAGCGCCAATCGACGCTCTGTGCAAACCGATACGCATCGCTGCGTGACAACCCCAGGATCCGCAGGCCGATCTCGGCGAGTGCCGGCAGGTCCGTGCCGGAGGGGAAGTCCACCTGCGGGCTGGGCGACTCGACCAGCTCCACGCTCTGTCCCTCGTGCCGCCAGGTCACTCTGACCGCAGGTGAGGTGCGCACCGTTGCCGTGTGGCCATCGATCCCCTGCGGCACGGCAACGTCGTTGATATTGAGCGACGCCAGTATCTGCGTCAGCCGGGCGGTATTCGCCGTGATCCGCGTGGAGGTTGGCCCAGTCACTGACACTGCGGGCGCCTCTACGTTCCACCCTACTGGCATCCAGGCAGGCATCTCGACATGAAAGCCCGCGGCCTCGCCCGCGGCGCGATCTCACGGTTGTTGGCCCCTGCGCCATATTTGAGCGCGAGCAACTCCTGCTCCCGCGTCGGGAGCGTCGGAATCAGAGCGCGGAGCCTGGCAACGTCGGAAGCCGTCTCGTGCTCGCTCTCGGACGCACCCTCGGCGAGCGTCTCTTCGATCTCCTCGAGAGGGGCATAGTCCCGGGTCAGACGCAGATGGTCGACGCCCACGTTGTGCGCGATGCGCAGCAGCCAGGTCGCGAACCCGGCCAGCTCGCGCCGGTAGCGATGCCGTGCGCGCCAGGCCTTCTCGAAGGTGCGGGAGGTCAACTCCTGGATGTCCGCCTCGTTATCCAGACGGTAACAGAAGTAGTTGTACACACGTGGCAGCTGCTCCGTGAAGACCGCGTTCCAATCCGGCTCAGCCGCGGCGCTGCGCCACATCATGTGTTCGGTCGCCTCTGCATCCAGTCCCATATCCAAATATACGAACGACCCGCGCACGTATCACAATAACGCACCCCACCCCAGGAGGCGATTGCGATGCACACTCTGCTGAGCGCCTACAAAGCCGTCGGCGAACGCCGCTACCGCGAGATCTCAGGCCTGTACTGGGAGGACTTCGAGCCGGGCGACGTGTTCGAGCATAGGCCCGGCCGCACGGTTCTCGACGTCGACAACGTCTATTTCAGCCTGCTGACTTTGAACAGCCAGCCGGTTCACTTCGACTCGGCGTATGCGGCGCACACGGAGTGGAAGAGGCTGCTGGTCGACTCGACTTTCACACTGGCACTGCTCACGGGGATGAGCGTGCGCACCGTGAGTGCCAAGGTCGTCGCCAATCTCGGCTGGGACAAGGTAAAGGCGACGCATCCGGTCTTTGCCGGGGACACGCTGTATGCCGAGAGTACCGTGCTGCATAAACGCGAGTCCAAGAGCCGCCCGACGCAGGGAATCGTCACGGTCGCAACCCGTGGCGTGAACCAGGACAGCATCGAAGTAATGAGCTTCGAGCGCACCATGCTCATCCATCGCCGTGGCCACTCCCCCGAGGAGGCCGCGAACTACTGAAATCGTGTGCTCCTCAGGTATATTTATCTGCCCGAGATTGCATCGTCCGCTTATGAACGAGATCGTCGTTGCACCTCCCGATTTGAGCCGCCAGGGCCGGCGCGGGCCGAAGCCCCAGGGCGCCATCCGGCTCGGCTCCGAAGCCCATTTGCGGCTGTTCTGCCTGGAGCTGCTGGAGACTCACGACCCGTACAAACCCGCGGTGATCGATTGGCCGGCGCTCGACGAGCGCACGCGCCAACGTATCGTCTCACTCCCTATCTGGGACATTGCAGTACAGACCGAGGGCCGCGCCGGCCTCAACGTGCGCACCTTCGCACTGCGCAGCTGCGCGGGCCTGCTGCGGGAAGCCGTTGATATGAACGCCTTCGAGGAGAGCCGGCACAAGCTCGTCCTGCACAACATGGTGCAGGCCTATGGAATAGAGCTGCAGCCTGAGCCGCCGTACAAGGTACCCCGTGACGCGGAGTGGGCGTTCATGGTGACCGGATATTCGGAGTGCATCGACAGCTTTTTCGGCTTCGGCCTGTTCGAGCTGGCGAAATCCTCGGGCTTCTTCCCCAGCGAGCTCGTCGAGACCTTCGAGCCCGTGATGCGCGAGGAAGGCCGGCACATCCTGTTCTTCGTGAACTGGGTGGCCTGGTGGCGCAGGAACATGCCGTGGTGGCGGCGCCCATGGTTCGAGCTCAAGGTGCTCGGCGTGTGGATATTCCTGATCTGGGAGCGCATCGGTACCGCAAAGAAGGTCGAGAGCCACGGGAATGCCGCGGACAACAACTTCACCTTGAGCGGTTCGCGCGAGCTTGGTGTGGATGTGAGCTTCGGGCAGCTCGCCGAAATCTGCCTGCGGGAGAACGACCGGCGCCTGGCACCTTACGATCCGCGACTCATCCGTCCCCGGTTCGTCCCGGGTGCGATCCGTTTTGCCCTGCGCTTCCTGCGCGGCCGGTCCGCCAGGGCCTCAGGGACGAGAAGTCTCCAATGAGCGCGGGGTGCTACGAGAACGCCAGGTAGAGGCTGTAGGCGACCGCGAGGATCACGAACCACGCCGCCACAACGAGCTCCGCGCGCACGCTTTTAGCTGCGTGCACCACCTGATCATCGAGCAGTCGCGTGGTGCGGATGAAGCGCACGGTCGCGAGCACGATAATGCCGATGCCGCCGCAGATGAACGCCAGGCCCTCATAGCGTCCCAGCCCCGGCAACCGCACATGGCGCACCCCTTCGTCCGCCGAAGAGCGCGCCATGAGGCGCAGAAAAAGATCGAATCGCTCGATGACGAACCCGAACGCGATCACCGCAATGCCGGTTCGCACCCAGGCCAGGAAAGTACGCTCGTTCGCGGCGTGATCGCGATAGTCACCTATCATGAGACACTCCCGGGAGTGGACTGCAGATGACTAGTATGCGTCCGTGCTGGCCCGCCGGCTGCTGCAGAGCCGCTCGAAATCCGCCGCGGCGACTGGCCGGCTGAACAGAAACCCCTGATATGCAGGGCAACCGTGGCGCTCGAGAAACTCGCGCTGCGCTTCGCTCTCCACTCCTTCGGCAATCACGGCGCGTCCCAGACTGCGCGCCACGGCGATGATCGTCTGAACGACCACGGCATCGTCGCGGCTGTCGGGCAGATTGCGGACGAAGGACTGGTCGATTTTCAACTGATCCAGCGGCAGGCGCGCCAGGCTCGACAGCGAGGAGAACCCGGTGCCGAAATCATCGATGGCAAAGCCGACCCCGAGCTGCTCGAGAGCCTGCATCTTGGTGATCGCGTCCCCGATGTCCGCGAGTACGATCTGCTCCGTGATCTCCAGTCGCAGGCGCTGCGGTGGGGCGCCGGCCTTGCACAGCGCGCGGCTGACCTGCTCGACGAAGTCTGCCTGCCGGAACTGCAGCGCGCTCACGTTGACGGCGATGTAGAGATTCCTTGCGGGTGTTCGGGCAGCCCACGAGCTCAGCTGCGCACAGGCGCTCTCCAGCACCCATTGGCCGATAGCCAGGATCAGCCCCGTCTCCTCGGCAAGTGCGATGAACTGTGCCGGGAGCTGCAGTCCGCGCTCGGGATGTGACCACCGCAGCAGGGCCTCCGCACCGATGATGTCGCCCCGGGCATCGACCTGCGGCTGATAGTGCAACGCAAACTGCCGCTCCTGAATAGCACGCCGCAGTGCGGTCTCCAGATTCGCACGGGCCGCAAGCGCGCCCTGCATGTCCGGATCGAAGAAACGCAGTGCGTTGCGCCCGGCGTATTTCGCCTGGTACATGGCGATGTCGGCTTGCTTCAGCAGCTCCTCCACCGAGCTGTCCGCTTCGCTGAACAAGGCGACGCCGATGCTCGGGGTACTGTAATGGACGCGCCCGTCCAGCATGTAGGGTCGATTGAGCGCCAGCATGATCTGCTCGCCGACTCTCTTGGCCTCCCCGGCCGCCTCCTCGGCGGAGTCGCTCAGTTCCTCGAGCATGACGACGAACTCATCGCCACCCAGGCGGGCGATGGTGTCACCGTCGCGTGCGCTCGAGGTGAGTCGCTGGGCAACCTTGCACAGCAGGCGATCCCCCACGTCATGGCCGATCGTGTCGTTGAGAATCTTGAAGTTGTCCAGATCGATGAACAGCAGGGCGCCCTTGCGCCGCGTGCGGGCGCTGTTGCGCAGCGCCTGCTGCAGGCGATCCATGAGGCGGCGCCGGTTCGGCAATTGCGTCAGCGCATCGTAGTAGGCGAGCTGCTCGATCTTCTGTTCCGCGGCCTTGCGAGCAGTGATGTCCGTCATCGTCACGACGTAATTCGTGACGCTCCCCCGTTCATCCTTCACCGCCGTGATGTTGGTCCAGGCCGGATAGCGCTCGCCGGTCTTGCGCCGGTTGCAGACCTCACCCTGCCACCACCCTTCGCGTGCTATGGCATCGAGGACGACGTTGCCTTCCGTCGCACTTTCGTATCCCGCTTGCAGCAGTCGCAGCGTCTTGCCGACGGCGTCCTCGCTCGCGTAGCCGGTAAGGGCGGTGAATGCCCGATTGACCTTCAGAACCGCCTTGTGGGCATCGGTGATGACAATGCCCTCTTGTGCTTCGAAGGCCACCGCCCGCATTTGTGCGTCATGCAGCGCGTTCCGCTGCTGCTCCAGGCGGGTCCGCTCGATACGCACGCGCACCGTGGCGAGCGCCGACGTCAACTCCCCCGCCAGCTCTGCGAGTATTGCGGCCTCATCCGTATCGAACGCACCCGCATCCTCGGCGTAGAGCCGCAGCACTCCATACGGCTCGCCATCCAGCTCGATCGGCAGGCCGATCTCGGCCTGGATACCGGAGTCCGGCCCAGCGTGCGCGTCGAGCTGCACCTGCATTTCGGCTCCCGCCGGCTCGAACACGGCGCGCCGGTAGCCGCACTCCACAGCGATGCGGCACACCGCGTGCAGCAGGCTGTCCTCCGCGGTGATCTGGCCAAAAGCCAGAGTCGAGCTGCTGAGTGCCTGCAGCGCGCGATTCAAGCGACCTTGAGTTTCGGAAGTGAGCTGCGGGGCTTCGACCCGACATGCGCCACCGCCCGCGATTTCTTTGTTCAAGACCGGATCACACCACCTTGGCACGATACGTCGCGTGCAAGTGTACGCGTTGCGCCACACCGGCCGGTCCGAAAAAAGTGTGACGCCGCCCACCGATGTGAGCACTCGCATCGCGGCGTCCTCTCACGGTCGCGTCCCAAGCACCTCGAACGAGCGAGATAGCCGATTACCGGAGCCGTCGACGATAGTCACGAGATGCGCGCCGGGTGCAATATCGAGCGACATCTGATGGAAAGTGTCCGTGGCACCCAGGTAGTGGCCGTCAAGATGCCAGTACAGCCGGGCGTTACGGTCGCGATGCACCGCCTCGAAGATCGTACGGCCCTTGCTGCCGTCAAGCTCAACAGGGATGTAAATGCGGCCTTCCGCGTTCGGATATAGAAATTCCATGGGCTGTCCGCCATGAGAGCGGTCACAGTCGCTCCGATATGGCGGCAGATCGCGGTAATCGGCGTGCGTACGGCGATAGTAGAACTCTTGAGAAGGCGGCAGCACGAACCACGCGACGTGCTGCATGTTCGAGACGCGCTCGCACCCTGAATCGACCCGATAGCGCGCGCTGAGATCGAGATGCACGCGCTGATGGAACGGGCTCTGGCGTTCGAAGTGGCTGACGGCAGGCACCCAGTCCGGCACCGAATCACATAAGTCATTGGCGAGGAAGCCGTCGTCGCGGCACACCGCGACGCGCCGCATGGTCAGCGTCGGCTGAATGAGCCACGGCTCAATCGCCAGGCGTCTTTGCAGCTCGAACATCAGAGGCGCGGCTGCCGTGGCACCGGTCAGTCCCGGGCGACCTTCCCCGCTCGCATTGCCGACCCACACCGCAACGGTGTACCGGCTCGTGTTCCCGACGGCCCAGGCATCACGAAATCCCCAGCTCGTGCCGGTTTTCCACGCGATCCTGCGGCTGCCCGCAAAATTCATCCAATGAGCCTCGTCCGCGGGTCGTTGCGCCTCGAGCAGGGCATTCAGCGTAAGCCACGCCGCCGCCGGAGTGATAGGCATCGCGTGGGCGGTCTGCGCATGGGGCGAAGCTTGGCGCAGCACGAGCAAGTCGCGATAAGTGCCCGCAGTTCCTGGCGCAGTACGACGCGCGGTATCCACCAGGTTGGCATACATCCGGGTGATATCCCACAGCGTGCCCTCTGCTCCTCCGAGTATTAGCGTAAGACCATAGTCCTGCGGGGGACGCGTCAGCGTGGACATCCCCATGTCGCGCAGCAGGTCGTAAAAACGCTCGACTCCGTATTCCTTCAATGACCGGACGGCTGGCACGTTCAGGGATTGCGCCAGCGCCACATCGGCGGGGACGGCGCCCCGATAGGCGTGATCGAAGTTCTCCGGCGCGTAACCGGCATATTGCGTCGGCACGTCGGCAACCAGCATGTGCGGGAGCAACTGGCCGCTGTCGAGCATCGCCGCGTACAGGAACGGCTTCAGCACGCTGCCCGTACTGCGGGGGCGCTGCACGATGTCGACCGCGAGACCTGTGTCGTTGCGCGTCGACCAGGACGAGTTCCCTACGTAGGCCAGGACTTCGAAGGATCTATTGTCGATGATCACCGCGGCGACATTGCGGATGAGCTGATGCCCCAGCGTGTCGGCCTGGTCTCGCACACTCTGCACGGCGGCGGCCTGGAGATCGGGATCGAGTGTGGACTCGAAGCGGGACTGCCCCGGATAACGGGCCCGCAGGGTCTCCAGCAGATGAGGCGCCTCATCGGGAAGTGCCACGGGGGCATCAGCCAGCCTCTCCGCGAGCGCGAGTTGCAGAGCTTGCGCACTGAGCACCCCCGTCGTATGCAATCTCTTCAGCAGCTCGTCCCGCTTTCTCTGCAACGTAGCCCGGTTGCGCCCCGGAGTGACGAGCGCAGGCGAGTTGGGAAGCACAGCCAGCGTGGCGGCTTCCGACCACGAGAGCGCCGTGGGGGCACGGCCGAAATATCGCCAGGAGGCTGCCTCCAGGCCGACGATGTTGCCGCCGAATGGCGCATTGTTCGCATAGGCGGCGAGAATCTGCTGCTTGGAGTACGTACGCTCGATGCGCAGCGCCAGCAGCGTCTCGAGCAGCTTATTCGCGTAGCCCCGATGCCGCCGGCGATCGAGGCCTTCGCCGCTGGTTCCACCGGCGCGCACGAGGCGCGCCAATTGCATGGTGATCGTGCTGGCACCGCTCACCGTTCTTCCTGCACGCAGATTGGAGCGGACCGCGCGGGCTATGGCGATGAGGTCTACTCCGATGTGATGCTCGAAACGCTTGTCTTCGTAAGCGAGCAAGGCCGCCTCATATTTC
>CAZLYG010000001.1:14042-17738 GCA_964563075.1 uncultured Steroidobacteraceae bacterium
TTTCTCCGGCACTCGCTGCAGAGGTGGGAACCGCCACTGACCGTCAGAGGCGATCCGTGCGCTCAGCAACGTGCCATCACGCGCCAGCAGGATGCTCGCCTGCGGCTCCTTGAAGAGAGGCTGGGGCAGCATGCGCCAGAAGCCCAGTCCCGCAGCGGCAGCCGCGAGTGCCGCCATCAGTGCGGTGCGCCAACGACTTCTGTCCATTGCCCCTCCACACGAGCGTTTCTGGTTGCGTCGTACATGGCTTCCGCCAGCACACTCGGCAGGTAGAACCGACCGCGATAGGCAGCGTTCAGGCGCGTATCGAACCGGATCGTCTCCCCGGCCCCCAGACCGAAGTACTGCAGGACCCGATCGTCGCGGATGTCGGTGTAATCGACGCTCGGCTGGGCCGTGTCCCGCGCCCCGCCCGGAATCATCCAGCGATTGTGCGGCTTGTCCGCGTCCTCGCGCGAGCCGCCGACACTGGCATTGTCCATGCGATCGTTGTGGATCTCCCATCCTGCAGGGAATACGTGAGTGAGCGCGATATTGTCGATGCGCAGGGAGGTGAGATTCCGGACCTCCACGTGCGCGATGAAGTCCGCTCCCTGAGTCACACGACTCACATCGAGAGCCTTCCCCTCCTCATCCGTGTATGTGACCTCAAGCGCGAGGCCTGATGAGGCGGAATCGTCAGCGCCTGCCTGTGGCACGCCGCGCGTAGCGACCGTCACGAACAGCGTCCGCTGCGAAGTGTTACGGATGGACAGAGGTTGTCCGGCGGACGGTATCGCACCCAGGCGGGCCTCATGGACAGGAGAATGCGACACGACGCTCGTGGTCGCGGTCCCGAGCGTACTGTCGAAGGTGAATGTGTCAGGTGCACCGGCGCCGGCCACCTTGGCCATCGCCATGAGCGAGTAAGCGACCGACTGCGTGCTGTACCAGCTCTGCGAATCGAGCTCAGCGGCAATGGCCTTTACCAGATCCGCGGACTGGTCCAGCCGGCCCAACGCGATCAGGCTCTGTAGCACCATGGCGCGGTCGCGCAGCTGGGACCTGAACGTGTAGTCCGGGCGCGCTCCGCTCGGCTCGTCGTCCGCGTCGGGACGGCTGCCCGCCACCAGTGAATTGGCCAGGTCGCCCAGTCCGGCCAGCTTGTAAGTGGCGGCGAGGATCCACCGCTCCGTGTTGGGCAGGCGCCCCGTCTCGCGCAGACGGTTCATCGCGCCGACATCCGGCTGTCCGGCGAGCGCCAGCACATACAGGCGGTAGGCTTGATCGAGTGTGGAGCCGCCGGCGGCACCGGCGCCGTCGCGCGGCCACTGCTGCGCTGTGCTCTTCAGGTTGCGGACGAAGTTGCTGCGCATCGTCGGCGGAAGCGTATAGCCCGCCCTCTCCGCCTCGATCAGGAAGTGGCTCGCGTAGGTGGTCGCCCACAGCGCATACCCTTCGAGCGAGCCCGCTGCGAAGCCGCCAGTGGCGCCCGGCCAGTAGCTGAAGCCACCATTGGAGAGCTGGAACCAGCGCAGGCGCTCGATGCCATTACGGATGTTGTCCTCGATCTGCTCTCTCCGTGCCGGCTCCAACTTGACCAGCGAGGACAGGTAGAGCTGAGGGAATACCGACGAGGTCGTCTGCTCCAGGCAGCCGTGAGGGTACTGGATCAGGTACTGAAGGCGGCTCTCCAGGTCGAGCGCCGGCATGCTCGACACCTCCAGCGTGGCCTGGTTCGTACCCTCGATCCCGTGGGGGAGGACATTCGTGCTCCAGGTTTCACCCGGCTGCAGCGTCCGAGTGACAGCCACGGTCGTCGGAGGGTTGGAGCTGCGCACCTCGATGTAGATGTCACTTTCGGCGTGCTGTTCGCCGGAAGCGGCGGTCAGATGCACGTGCGCCTTGCCGAGCCGCCTGGCTGCCTTCAGCCGCAGGATGCCCAACTGCTCCTGCGGCTGCGAGAACTTCAACCGTGTGCTCGTTGCCCCGACGGGAACGAAGAGCGAGTCCGGCTCGATGCTGAGGGTGACTTCCTTGATGGCGGCATCCGAGACGAACACCGAGACCGGTACTGCCACCTCCTCGCCAGGACCGATGACGCGAGGCATCGTCGGCAGCAGCATGAGGGGCTGTCGCACGAATACCGATTTCTCGGCCGAGCCGTAGGCGCCCTTTTCCCCCGCCACGACCATGACACGTACCGAGCCCAGGTAGCGCGGCAGATCGATCTGATGAGTCGCCTTCGCGCCCGCCTCGAGGTGGAAGGGCCCAAGGAAACGCACCACAGGCGGAAATCTCGAGTGTGCTTCGTTGTTGTCCGTTTGTGGTGCCGCGTCGGAGCCACCGAGCGCGAGCAGACGCTCGAGCTCTGCGCCGTATGCGCCCACAACATCGTCGTACAGATCCCATGTCGTCACGCCGAGCGCCTCGCGCCTGTAGAAGTACTCATAGGGATCGGGAGTCTTGAAATTCGTGAGCGACAGCAGGCCCTCGTCCACAACGGCCAATGTGTAGGTCATCGCCCGTCCGTGCGCCTCGGCCACCTCCACTTCGCTGCGACTGTCCGGCTTCCACTCCTCGCTCGTGCGAATGGTGGGCGTCAGATGGGTCTGAGGATCGGTCACCTCCAGAGGAACCACTCCGTACAGCCGGATGGGGCGATCGCTGACCTTGTTCTCATGCGGTTGAATCAGCGTCACGGCCACATAGACATTCGGCGCCATGGCGGCCGTGACAGGCACCACGAAGCGCGTATTCCCCGCCTTCGGCTCGATCCAGTGCGCATCGATGATGTCGGTTCCATTCTCAATGGTAACCAGTGCACGGCCTTGCGCGCTCTCCGGCAGCTGCACGGTTGCGGTGTCGCCGACGAGATACTTCGGCTTGTCCGCCGTGATTGCCAGGACGTTGGCGGCAGGGCCGGACTGCTCCCGCTCCTTGCCCGCCCAGGAAGGCCAATCGATGTAGAACGTGCGGCCGGCGCAGTGTCCACCTTCCGTGTCACACACACGCAGCAGATACCGCCCCCACTCGGGGTACTTGATCTCGAACTTCCACTGCCCCACACCGTTGACCGTCGCCACTGTGTCTGTGCGCACGGGTGTGTTGCTGTTGGCCTGCGCATATTGGGCGAGCGAGTCGCCGGTCTTGTCCCACCACCACCTCCATTCCACCTTGTACAGCTCCACATGCAGCTGACCGACAGAGACCGGGTCACCGGTCGGGGACAGGGTAGCGATCTCGACGGTATGCTCATGGTCCGTCATCAACATATCGCGCGCCGCGTCGCCTTTCGGGAGGCGGACACCGACGAAGCGCGGATAGGGTGCATAAGTCATCGTTTGACGGCTGACGCTGAACGCACCTCCGCGCTCGAACACGCGGGTGGTGAAGGTGGCCGACAGCATGCCGGGAGGGGAGCCGCCGAGGTCCAGCGGCTGGGTGAATACCGCCGCGCCCTTTGCATCGAGCTCGCCGGTAAATATCGCCTCTGACTTCGTGGCGAACTGGCGTGCCGGGTCGTCGAATACGAAGTCTGTGAAACGCCCGAAACGGGTCGGCGTCGGGGCCAGCGCCAACTTCACATCGGTCTTCAGCTGTGCTGCCGTGGCGCCCGTCAGCCACTGCGCCGACACCGAGCCCTGCAGGGGCTTGCCGCTCTCGAACGAGCTCAGATCGAGGGCGACCTTCAGGCGATTGGGCATGACGGTTTCC
>CAZLYG010000001.1:17748-60861 GCA_964563075.1 uncultured Steroidobacteraceae bacterium
ACCCGCAGATGTCGGGTGAAGCTCAGCTCGCCGAGAATGGCTTTCGCCGTCCAATCACCCGTGGGCGCATCTGGGGCCGTCTTCAGCTCGAACCGATAGAATCCATCCAGAGGCGTCGTGTTTACCATCGTCTGCGCGAGCCGGCCGCGCGGGTCGTACAGCTCGAGAGTGACGGGATGCCCTGCCGGCAGCGTGCCGCTCTTGTCCTGCAGAACGAATGTCAGGTAAAGGGTATCGCCGGGCCGCCACACGCCCCGCTCGCCGTATAGGAACCCCTTGACTCCCCTGGCCACCGTCTCGCCGCCGACGTCAAAGTGACTGGTCGGCAGCGCAGTCCCCGCATTCACCTTCAGATAGCTGCGCTGTGCCCCTGCCTCAGCCACGATCAGAAACGGGGTACCCCCGGGGGTCAGCGTGGCCAATCCGGTTGCGTCGGTGCTCGCGGAGGCGAGCGTCTGGTTCTGAAAGTTGCGCACCTCCAGCTTGACGCCTGCGCGGATAGCCCCCGTGCGCAGATCCGTCGCCGCCAAGAGCAGCCGCCCGTGCTGGTCACGCTTTGCCAGCAGACCGATGTTGGAGGCGATCAGGTTGCGCTGCACGCGCACGTTCTGGCCGTAGATGAAGTAAGCCGTGTAGCAGGGATCGGCACGATGCGCCCACCTCGAGCCCGCATCGTTGAAGAGCTCATCGGCCGAATCCCAGTTGGAGCGCTCTGCCTCATCGCCGTCGTCCTGGTCCTGCAGCGGCCGCTCCGCCGCCGGCGCCTTGTCGGCATCCGGCCCGCATTGATAGGTGGAGTCTGCTGGAGTCAGCTGCAGAGTGAGCTGGAACAACCCGCCGGGATACTCGTGCATCAGCTCGGTGACATCCAGGTCGTAGCGCACCCAGCGCCCGCTCGCAGGCGCTCCCGTCAACGCAACAGTCTTGCGCCACAGAAAGCGACCGACCCGGCTCATCTCCGCATTGCCGTCCAGCTTGTTGACCTGCAGGAACTGCCCCATGTTGTCGTCGTATACACGCAGCGCTGTCACGTGGACCGAGCGCGCGTTGACGGCCTCGAACGGCACGGTCAGCGCCTTGCCATCGGGTAGAATGACGCCGCGACCGACGAACCGCACCTGCGGCTTGAGGCCTGCGAAGGTGAGCGTCTGTTGCACCGTGTGCTCCAGACGATCGCCACGCTCGTTGCGTATGCCCGCCTCCAGCGTGAAGGTGACATCGCCCTGCGGATCGTCCTGCGGATACGCGATCAGTGTGTTGCCCTGGACGTGCGCCGAGAGGTTGCCGGTGGAGAGATGCACCAGCCCGGTGAGATCCTGGGCCGGATCGAGCGCGTCGGAGAAATAGACCACGATCTGACGCCGGCCTTCCTCCTCGAGCACCTGTTCCTGGGTGACCAGGAATCGCCCTCGTGCCGGCACTTCGACCGTCTGCTCGCCGGTTGTGGCGGGCGCACCGATGGCCTTGCCATTCCACTTGACCAGCACTGACTGCCGCTCGCGCTGCCGGCGCACGCCGGAGGCGGTGAAATCATGCTTCAGTCCCGCGTGAGTCCACTGCAACGGGAGGCTTTTCCCCTGCAAAGTCACAGTGACGAGCCGCTCGACGTCCGCGCCTTCTTCGACGTCCGCCGACGTGACACTGCCGTGCAGTCTCATCAGATCGCCGCCGGTGGCCTCGAGCCCACGGAGGTCGACCTGGAAGTCCGGTGCCAGTACCCGAAACCTGAACTCGTAAGGTGGCAAGTCGGTGCGCACCCCTTGCAGGCCCTGGGGGCGGACTCGCACGACATACACGTGGCCCGGCTGCAGATCGCTTTTGGGCTCGATGACGATCTCGCGAGCGCCGTCAAAAGCGATCGCCGCCTGCACGGCTGGCTCAATCTGCACGGTGCGGGCCAGATCGGGATGGCTGCCGCTCGCCGGCGCCACGTCGGTGGCAAAGCGGATACGCACGGCACTCTTGCGCGACACCACACCGGAGGTGTGGCTCGATATCAGCGCACTCCAGGCCGCCTGCTGCTCAGCCTCCTGGACGGCGGCCCCGCGGCTTCCGCCGCACGAAGCCAGCGCCAGCATGCCGAGGATGCACAGGATGCCGGCAAAGATCCACTGCAGAAAGCAGAGCCAGCTGCGCCAGGACATCGACCTTCTCCCGAACAAACGCGACCTGCGTGTTGGGAAGAAGTCTATGCGCCGCGCGGCTTGTTAGAACGGCGTGGAGAGCTGAACCACTACATATCACAGTATTGTCAGGGAGTGCCCGGATCGCGCCATGATTTGCCAGGATCTTCGGGTGCCGCCGGTCGCTACGCTGCCTGGTGCGCCCTCAGCCGCGCTCAGCGCCAAACGAGGTGCACGATGAGCGCGACCCCAACAGCGAAAGCCCCCAGCGAGGCGACCAGCACCCCGGCCGCGGCGCAGTCCTTCACTATCTGAATCTGCAAATGACTCTCAGGATGCAGGTGATCCGCCAGATGCTCGATGGCCGTGTTGAGCAGCTCCGCCGATATCACCAACCCGCTGCTGAGCGCTACCGCCGCCCACCAGATCGGTTCGGGGCGAAAAATGCATAGCACTGCGACGGCGACGGCGAGCGCCACCAGCTGGATGCGCAGGCTGTGCTCCAAGCGCAGCCCAGTGGCAATGCCGGCCCAGGCATACCGCAGCCGGAGCCGGAACGGCTGATTTTTCGGGACCCGCATTGCCCCTTCCGCAAGGCGCGCTGGGAACGCGCGCGCTGGCGGCGGATTCTACGGCAAGCCGGGGGGGCCGGCTCAACCCGCCGGCGCCTCCGGTGGAATCGCCCTCTTCCCTACCGCTGATTCGGGAAGGGCAGCGTGTGGATGTGCTCCTTCTGAACCGCCTGGAGCTCCTGGGGATCGATCCCGAGTGCCTTCAGGATGGTCGGCGCCACCTGCTGGTTCGAAGTCGCCGTGGAGACCGAGGCTGCGTCCAGGTCCTCGGAAGACACCAGCAATGCCGTGTGCACATCGTCCTCGTTGAAGCCACCATGCTCGGAGAGCTTGGGGCCTCCAGTGAAGATCACACCGGTGTTGACCTTGAGAATGATGTCCGGCGTGCGCGGGTCAACCTTGGGATCGTTGAATTTGTCGATCAGCGAGGCGCCGGAGAAAATCTCCTGGATGCCGAGCGCCTGCTGGTTCGCCGGCGTGCTCAGGTTGGCGACCACGCTGGGGGCCAGCGACGGGCTGGTCAGCCAGATCAGTGAGCCGTCGTCCGAGATATCGAAAGCGTCTGCCGCGCCAATCGTGGCCCCGGGCTGACCGCCACCGATTCCGCGACGCTTGGTCACATCGATCGGGGACTGGCCGTGCTTGGCGGCAATGACGATCATCGTCGACTCCCAGAGTCCCTGCCCCTTCAGCTCCGCCACGAACTTGCCGAGGGACTGGTCCACGAAGTCGAGCTCGCCCGCCAGGCCGACCCCCGGGGTGCCCATCACGTCCAGGTAGCCGCCCTTGGCGCCCGTCACCGGGTCGGTGGCGAGCTTCTGCCCGACGCTCACCGCCTGGAAGTTGGTGCCGAACAGGGTCGGTACCCCGACCTTCTTGCTGCGATCGTGATTGTAGCCGTCGATCTGGTTGAGCACGGCCTGCACGTGCAGCGAGTCGTAGCACTTGATGTCATCGAAGCTGTTCGTCCAGCCGTCATCGGGAGTCGGATCCTGGAACGGCACGACCGCACAGCCGGCGATGCCCGGCAGGGGAACCGGGATGGAGTTGATCTCCGGGCCATAGAAATCATCGACGCCCCGGCCGCTCGGACCGTTGGTCCACTCATAGGAGGGATGCTTGTCCGTCCAGGCCGTGAGCCCGCCATGGGCCCGCACCACCTCGAAAATCGTATTCACGCGCACGTACTGGTGCGGCATGATGGTGCGGCAGCCGTTCCGCGGGTCGCGCACCAGGAAGTTCGGGTTGAGACCGCCGCCGCCGTCGAGCCGTGTCAGATCGCGGTCGACCGCCTCGTCCCAGGCGACATTGGTGCCGACGGTGCCCGGGCAGGCGCCACCGGGGTTGCCGAGGCCGTCCGTCTGGGCCGGCGGAGACAGCGCACGGTTGTAGGTGTCGTCGTACCACAAACCGGTAGTGATGGGGGAGCCGCCCGTCACGAGCGAGGCGAGGCCGGGGAACGAATCGGAAGGAGTGGAGGTAGAGTTGTTGGTGAAGGTCACGCCGTGCTGAGCGAGCCCGGCCAGAGTCGAGTTGGGATGGGTCGCGACGTAGTTGGAAAGGTCGAGCGCGTGCAGGCCGTCGACACTGATCAGCAATACGTGCCGCACCGCGTGGCCCATTCCCCCGGAATCATCCTCGTCCGCATGCGCTGTGACTCCCGCACCCAGCAGGACGAGACTCAACGCAGCCGCCGAAAAACGCTTGAGCATTTGCATCTCCCCTTCTTACGTGGCCGACGGGCTACGTTAGGGAGCGATTGTTACAGTAGGGAGAAAACGTGAGCTCGAGAGAACGCTCGCTGCTCCCCTGGCTCATCCTCGCAGCGTTGTGGCTCGCGACTGTGCAGGTGCGGCCGCTGCTGGAACCGGACGAAGGGCGTTACGCGGAGATTCCGCGCGAGATGGTGGCGAGTGGCGACTGGGTGACGCCGCGGCTGAACGACTTGAAGTACTTCGAGAAGCCGCCGCTGCAATACTGGATGACCGCCGTTGCGTATCGCGCGTTCGGCGAGTCTCCCTGGATCTCGCGGCTGTGGTCGTTCGCGTTGGCCTTCGGCTGCCTGCCGCTGGTTTTCGCCTGGACGCGGCGCCAGTACGGCGAGCGGGCAGGATGGGCCGCCCTGCTCGCCCTCGCGGCCAGTCCCTACTTCGGTATCGTCGGCCACCTCAATCTGCTCGACCCGGGGTTCACATTCTGGCTCACCGGCACCGTGCTCGCGTTCCTGCAAGCGCAGACCGCCGCGCCCGGATCGAAGCCGGAGCGCCGGTGGATGCTGATCTGCTGGGTGATGGCGGCACTCGCCGTACTGAGCAAGGGCATCGTGGTCGGAGTGCTGGCCGGCGGCTCGCTGATCATCTACACGTTGCTGGAGCGTGACGCGCGACCCTGGAAGCGCCTGCACCTGGCTCTGGGAATTCCTCTGTTCCTGTGTGTGACCGCACCGTGGTTCATCCTCGTGTCCCGGCGCAATCCGGACTTCCTGCAGTTCTTTTTCATTCACGAGCATTTCGCCCGCTACCTGACCACGGTCCACCAGAGAGTCGAGCCCTGGTGGTACTTCATACCCATCCTCTTCGTCGGGGTACTTCCATGGCTGCCGCCGTTTGTGCGCGCATGTCGCTCTGCATGGAGCCGTCCCGCCGCGCCCTTCAAGGCACTCAAGTTTCTGCTCATCTACGCCGCGGTCACCTTCGTCTTCTTTTCGACGTCCGGGTCCAAGCTCGCGCCGTATGTGCTTCCCGTCATACCGGCTCTTGCGGTGGTCGTCGGAGCGCAGTGCTCAGAGGGACCCTGGCTGCTTGCGCGTACGGCATGGATCGGAGCTGGGCTGCTCCTGTTCGTCGCCGCAGGATGGAACGGCTACTGCTGGCACCGAAATGGTGTCATCCCGTCCGAGGTAGCGATCTGGTCCCTCGGAGCGGTAGCAGCAGGTTTAATCGGTGCCCTTGCCACGCGCAGATCGCGAGGAAAGCTGCCGATAGGCCGCGTCTGCACCGTCGCCTCAGCCGCCATCCTGGGCTGGCAATGTTTGATGGTAGCGTACGCAGCGACTCCTCCGGCTCGCACGTCGCGCGATCTCGTCGCCACCGTCCGGCCCTACGTGCATCCGGGCACGGCTCTGTACAGCGTGGGACAATTTCGCGAGACGATTCTCCCGTACCTGCGGCGAACGCTGATCGTCGTCGACTATGAAGGCGAGCTGGAGTTCGGGATGCACGCCGAACCGGGACACAACGCGGCGACGGACAGCGAGTTCATCCAGCAGTGGACGTCCAGCAACGACGCTGTCGCCTTCATCGCTGCCTCGCAGTGGCCTCGCTATCAGCACAGCGGCCTGCCGGGGCATGTGATCGCGACCGACAGCGAGACGGTCGCCGTCAGCCGCCGCTAGCGGCGGGCGCCGCAGCAATCGCGTCGGCGCACGACACGCACTGGCCGGCGCACGACACCGCCGGCGGCTGCACGACACCGCGGGCCGCCGCACGACGCCGCCGGCCGCCGCCCGCCGCCGCGGCGCTCCTGGGGCCGGCGGCGGCGCCGGCTGAAAAGTCGCCGCCGCCAGATAGATCCGGTGCGTTTTCGGGTCCAGGGCCATGGTGCGTGCGCTGGGTTGCGTCTTGAGCGTCTGCACGACCGTCAGCTTCGACGGTGAATCTTCGTGTGCGATGGTCACTGTCCCTTCGCCATTGGAGCTGAAAGCCAGCTGCAGCGCATCATCGAACGCATTGGCATCGACACCCGAGCCGATCGGCACCTGGTCAACGACCTTGCCGGTAGCACTGTCCATCATGAGCATCAGATGATTCTCGCAACCGAGAAACAGCCGATGGTGGGCCGCGTCGAATGCCATCCCGGAAGCGCTCTCTCCCGGGGCAATCGGCCATTCGCTCACGACCTGATGCGACTTCGTGTCGATGGCCACCACTTCGCTCTTGTCCTCGATATTGTCGTACACGCGCCCGGCGCGCGGATCGGCCGCGGGGAATTCCGGCTTGCCGGGCAGCTTGATTGTGGCCACGACCTGACCTGAGCGCGCCGCGATCACCGTAGCCGCGTGAGCACGGCCATCGAAGGCGTAAACCTCCTCGCGCCCCGGCTCATAGAGGATGCCGTCAGGCCCCTCCTCCGTGCTTATTTTCGAAGTCGTGGCCAACGTCTTCAGGTCCACGACGCTCACTTTCGCCTCGGCGCCATCGCTGGCAAAACCGCGGCCGAGCTTCTCCGCCAGCGCAAAGCCATGGACTCCGGGTGTGTCGGCGATATCCCCCACCACGGTGTCGCTGTTGAGGTCCACGACGACGATATGCGTGCCGTGCGTGACGTACAGGCGGCGGGCTCCGGAGTCGATCGAAAGGTAGTCCCAGCCGGTGTCCCCGGCTATGGGGATCTCCTTGAGGAAGTGGTAGCCCGGATCTTTGTCGGCCGCCCGGGCGGCGCCTGCTGCGGCGAGCGCGGCCAGCAACGTCAAGGGTCCGATCAGCCCAGCACGATACGCCTTCATGCACATACACCCTCCATTCATCACGCCCCCGCGGCGCGGGGCTGCAGTTTGGGGCCACCGTAGCGATGCACCAGCACCGGCAGCATGACCAGATTCAACACCGTCGATGACAGCAGCCCGCCGAGCACGGTGATCGCCATCGGGGCCTCGATCTCCTGTCCAGGGCTGTGAACTCCCGCTGCCAGCGGCGCCAGCCCCAGGGCGGTCACCACAGCTGTCATCAGAATGGGAATGAGCCGCTCGTTGGCGCCACGCAGGACCAGCTCCATATTCCAGGCCATTCCTTCGCGCTCCACCAGGTGCTCGTAGTGAGCCAGCTGCAGAATCGAATTGCGCGCGCTGACACCGAACACGGTCACCAGACCGACCAGCGACCCGAGCGACAGGCCGATACCCGTGGCGGCAATCACGAACACGCCGCCCAACAGACTGAATGGCAGGTTGGCCATGACCAGCCAGCCGCTGGCACGCCAATGCAGGGCGACGAGCAGGATCATGATGATCAGCACCAGCGCGGCCCCCGAGTACGCAATCAGCTCGAGGCGTGTCTGCTGCTCGGCCTCCGCGGCGCCCGTAAACTCCACCACCGTGCCGGCGGGCAGCTTGATGGTTTGTGCGATCCTGCGCTGCGCCTCCGATACTGCAGACTGCAGGGCGCGGCCTGCGACGTTGAAGGTGACCGCGATCAGACGTTGCCCCCCCTCATGGTCGATCGTGTAGCGGTCCGCGGAAAGATCCAGACGGGCGACCTGCGAGAGCGGCACCGGACCATAAGGGCTGTTGATCATCAGATGCCCGAGCTCATCCAGTCGATTGCGAAGCGCATCGGGCAGGCGGACGACGACCGAGACGGTACGAGCGCCACTGAAAGTCTGGCCTACGACGGCTCCCGTGTAGCCGGACTCGATGGTGTCCAGCACGTCCTGCACCTTCAGCCCGCTCGCCGCGAGCCTGTCGGTTTCGGGCGTGATGCTCAGGGTCGGCGTGTTGTCCTCGCGCTTGAACTGCAGATCCGTGACTCCGCTCTCGCCGGTGAGCGTCGCAACGATCCGGTTGCCGACCTCGTCCAACGCCTGCAGATCGTTGCCGAATACCTTGATGGCGACCTGCGCGGTCTCCCCGCTCAGGCTCTCGCTGATCCGATCGCCGAGGAAGGTGACCACTTCTCCCTGGATACCGGGATAGCTGGCGAGCAGCTTGCGCAACGTTTCCTGCGCGTCAGACTGATCGACCGTGGCATCGGGTTTGAGCTCGACGTGAAGCTCACTGCGGTGCGTACCCCACGTGTCTTCACCGGCTTCTGCACGGCCGACCTGTTGCTCGACGCTGGCGACGTAAGGCAGCGCGAGGATTTGAGCACTGATGCGCCGGCCGAAGCTCAACATCTCATCCAACGAGGTTCCGGGAATAGAGCTCGATGCCTGCATCACGAAGTGGCCTTCGCGAAAGTCAGGCATGAACGTGCCCCCCAGAAAGGGCACGAGAGCCGCAGCGACTACCACCAGAGCGCCGATGATGCCCAGGGCGAGACCTACTCTGCGATCGAGCCGCTCGATCGTGGCGCGCTGCCAGGCCTTCAGGCGCGTCAGCCAGTGCGCTTCCGGCTTGAGGTCCTTGGCGCTCAGCAGCAGCGCGCACAGAGCCGGCGTGGAGGTCATCGCTACGAACAGCGAAGCTGTCACGGCCAGGATGAAAGCAAGTGCCAGCGGCCCGACGAAGTGTCCCTGCACGCTGGAGGTCAGCAGTTCCGGAATGAATACCGCGATGACAACCGCGGTGGCGTAGATGACCGGGCCGCGCACCTCCAGGGATGCGTCGAGGATGACCTCCAGGCGCCCTCTGGGCTGCGCGAGCGAACCGTTCTCGCGCAGGCGCCGCATGATGTTCTCGATGCCTATGATCGCATCGTCCACCAGCACTCCGAGCGCCACGGCAAACCCACCGAGCGTCATTGTGTTGAGGGTTTCGCCCATGTGCGCCAGAACCGCGGTCGCGGCCAGGAGCGACAAGGGTATCGCCGTAAAGGCGATGACGGCTGCGCGCCAGTCGCGCAGGAAGGCGTACAACACGACGATAATCAGCACCGCGGCGATCAGCAGCGAGCGCTCCAGCTCCCCGAGTGCCTTCTCGATGAAATTGGCGGGGCGATGCAGGCGGCCATAGAGAGTGATGCCCTGCGCCTTCAAGGCGGGCTCGAGGTCGGCGAGCACCCGTTCGACAGCCTGCGTGGTGGTGAGCGTATTGGCTCCATACTGGCTGGCCATCGAGATCAGAACTCCCGGCCGACCCATGATCAAAGAGTCGCCCGAGCGCAGCGCCGCTCCCTGCCGGATGCTCGCAACATCGCGCAGGCGGATGGGGACGCTGTTGCGTACGGCGACCACCGCGTCGCCGAGCTTCTCGATATCCGGCTGAGGGATCGGGGCCTCCAGCAGCACCCGTTGCGCAGCGATGTCCACGTACCCCGCGCCGCGCAGGGTCAAAGCCCCGCGTGCCGCATCGGCGACGTCGGCCAGAGTCAGATTAAAGCTTGCCAGCCTGCGCAGATCGGGCGCGATCTGCAGTTCGCGCACCTTGCCGCCGAACACTATCGCATGTGCGACGCCGGGAACGGCGAGCAGGCGCGGCTTCACCACCCAGTCCGCAACATCGCGCAGCGTGTAGGCGTCAACCTTGTCGGAGACAAGGCCGATCTTCAGCAGGTCCATGGTGCTCGACACCAGCGGCGAGAGCTTCGGGGTACCCACGCCCTGCGGAAGTGAAGTGCCGACCTCCGCGAGCCGCTCGGAAATGCCCTGTCGCGCGATGTGCGGATCGACGCCGTCGTTGAAGGTCACGGTCACCACGGACAGCCCCGGTATCGATTCCGAGCGGAGCGTCGCCAACCCCGTAGCGCCATTGATGGCGTTCTCGACCGGCCTGGTGACCAGCTCTTCCACCTGCTCCGGTGCGAACCCCGGGGCCTCCGTCTGCACGTCCACGGTCGTCGGCACGAAGTCCGGAAAGACATCCAGGGGTGTCCGGAGGGCCCCGAGAGTGCCGAGCACCAACGCCAGGAGCGTGAGCGCCGAAACGGCACCGAAGTGGCGCGTGCACAGGGAGACCAGCCAGTGCATAGGTCAGTCCGGAGCCTCGGTGCTGGGGTTTGTCTGCCTGGCCAGCAGCAGACCTGCGGCTGCGGTCACTACCTGATCTCCCGGTGAGACTCCTGAAGAGGCGAAGTAGCCGTCCGCGAGCGGCCGTGAGGTATCGATGGCAATGCGCTCGAACGTGCCTTCCTTTCTGTGCACGTAACACCAGGCCTGACCGCCGCTCACGACCACCGCGGAGGTCGGAATGAGTACTCCGGCAATGCCACCCGAAGCCGATGTGGCGAGCACTTGCAGACGGGCACCCTCGGCCGCCTCGGGAGCATTCAGGAGAGCGAAAAAGCTGCGTCCGGGGAGCGTCGGGTCCTGAGGCGCATCCCACAGCTCGCTGGTCGTCCAGGTCGCCGCTCCGGGGCTGGAGTCGAGCGTCGTGATCCGCAGGCTCTTCGGGCGCGCGCTGGTGAGCGCACCGGGCGGGAACGTGATGCGCGCCAGCTTCACGCTACCGTTGGCGAGCTCATCCAGCAGATCCGCCGCCCCGCCCCGCTGCTGCGGGAACTCCCGTCCGAGTGTCGCCGTCAGCTTGCGGCGCGCGAGCTCCAGGGCCGCCTGGTCGGCGGCCACCTGCCGCGTGGCAGTCTCGACGACGTCCGTTCCTAACGCCCCCGGGCCGGAGGCCAGTCGTTTGCCACGTGCGAGAGCTTCCTGGCTCTGGTGGGCAGCCGCCGTCGCCGTCTGCAGGTCGGCCGCGACTTGCGCAACGACATCGTGGCTGACGATGAGCCCGAACCCCTGGGCGCCTGGCGTGTACGTCACTGTCTGCACCGCAGCCGTGGTGATGCCCAGCTTGTTGGCTTCATCCGCGGACAGTGTTACCTCATTCGGGTCTTTGTGTTCATCAGATTTATCTTCAGCGGCCGCCTTGCCACTCGCCGGGTGAGCCGTGTCGGCCTCCCCGCTCCCCTGCGTCCCCGCTCCGCCACTACAGGCGGCGAGCGATGCGATGCTCAGAAGAATCAGGAACCCTCGTGTGCCCATCCGCCCCCCAACGCTTTGCACAGTCCAACCGCAGCCTGCAATCGTGCGAGCGTGTACTCGCTCATCTGCTCACGTGCGCTGAACAGCGAGCGCTCCGCATCCAACACCGTAAGGAAGTCGCCGGAACCGGCGCGGTAGCGAGCCTGTGCTCCTGCCAGCGCCACCTCACTCTGCGCCACACTCTCACGTTGCGCCGCCTGCTGCTCTTCCAGATGTCCGGTCGCCGAAAGCGCCGTCTCCACGTCCCACAATGCGGCCAGCGTCGCAGATCGATACTGCGCCAGCATTTCTTGCTCTTTCGCGGCCGCCTCATCGCGCGCCGCACGCAGCCGTCCCCCGTTGAAGATGGCCTGAGTCAGTGCAGCCCCTGCGGTGAGTGACGGGCCGAAGCCCGCCAGGCTGATCACAGCGGCATTCACCGCCGGGTTCTGTACTCCACCGCTTCCCGTGAGCACGATGGAAGGAAAGAACGCTGCCCGCGCCTGCGCGAGGTCAGCATGCGCCGCCTTGAGATTCTCCTCGGCAGCGAAGACATCAGGACGCCGCGCCAGCAACTGAGCCGGCAGACCTGCCGAGACCGTGGGAGCCTTGAGATCGGACAGGCGCTGCGCCGTGATCTGCAGCGTTCCGGGAATTTTTCCGACGAGGATCGCCAGAGCGGCCAGCTCGGCATCCTGCTGCTGCTCGAGGTCTTTGATATGAATCTCGGCATTCGCCACTGCCGCGCGCTGCTGGGCAACTTCGGTGGGGTTGCCGAGCCCTTGGGAACGCCTGGCCTGGACCACGCCCAGCACCTGCTGCGTGTTATCCAGTGCCTGCCTGGCCAGCGCGATTCGCTCGCGCAGCGCAACGACCTGAAAATAGGTGTCTGCGAGGCCTGTCAC
The DNA here is from genome assembly GCA_964563075.1 of uncultured Steroidobacteraceae bacterium. Classification (GTDB taxonomy): domain Bacteria; phylum Pseudomonadota; class Gammaproteobacteria; order Steroidobacterales; family Steroidobacteraceae; genus 13-2-20CM-66-19. Next base: position 29,959 of record CAZLYG010000001.1, read on the forward strand.
CAGGGTGAGTGCGACGACAGCGCGGTCCGCTTCACTGGCTTTGCGAGCGGCTTCGGCTGAAGCCCGTGCGCTGCGATTCTTGCCCCAGAAATCGATCTCGTAGCTGGCCGAGACCAGCGCCCCATAGTCCGTCTCATGCGCGCTGCCATTGCTCGAGTGCCCTGCGTAGGTCGTCGAGTTCGCATCGAGATCCACTTGCGGAAGGATGGCGGCCCCTGCCGCCCTGGCGCGCGCATCGGCTTGCCGCAAGCGAGCGTCCGCCGCCTGCAGCTCCAGACTGTTGCTGGAGGCATCGGCAATCAACCCGTCGAGCTCCGCACTGCCGAAATCGCGGAACCACATTTGGGTCGGGAGAGCGCCCCCTGGCAGCTGGGCCGAGATCCATTGGGAGGGCGTCGCGACGACGGGCGGCGCTGTGGAAGTCTCGGTGGCGCAGCCGCTGCAGGCCGCGAACACGATGGCGGCGATACACCCGATACCTACCCGACTCGACATGCTCAGGCACTCCCCGCTGGGGCAGGGACCCGTGCCCCTGCCGAGGCCGGCCCGGGCGCAGCCGCTGAGATAAAGCGGATGCGGAATGTCGTGCCGCGCCCTTCTGCGCTCTCGGTTTCGATTCTCCAACCGAGCCGTTCGCAGATGCGACTCACCAGATACAGTCCCAACCCCAGCCCCCGGCTCTGGGTGCCCCGATAACGACGCTCGAAAATGCGCGACAGATCCTGGGGCGGAATGCCGATCCCGGTGTCGCGCACTGTGAGCTCGGCTGCCGTCAGCTTCACCTCGATCGAGCCGTTCTGCGTGAAGTTGACGGCATTGAGCAGCAGATTGTTGACCACGCAGGCGACCATGACCGGTGCGCCAGTGACCATCACGGGTTCGGCGGCAACCACCATGTCGAGAGACTTCGCCGCGGCTCCCGTGGACACCAGATCCACAGCCTCCTTGACGATCTGATCGAGCGCGCACGACTGCGGACGGCCGGCCGGCTCCCCGCGCGCAAGGAAAAGCAGCGCTTCGATAAGGGACTGCATCTGACCGGCGGCGCGGCGGATGCGCGAGACTCTTTCCGTTGCCGATGCAGAGAGTGCCGTCTCTTCCGCCAGCAGCTCCGCCGCGCTCGAGATGATTGCCAGCGGCGTGCGCAGCTCATGACTGGCGTCCTCCGTAAACGCCTGCTCGCGTTCGAGAACGCGCTCGAGCCGGTCGATATAGTCATCGAAGGCGGCCGCAATGATGCCGACCTCGCGATCCGCGTAGCGATCCCCGAGGCGCTCATTGCGGCGCGACGGGTCCAGGTGCGCCACCGCATCGGCGAGCTGCGTGACCGGCCGCATGACCGCGCGTGACAGGCCGATTCCGAGCACGGCTGCCAGGCACAACGCCACGAGTCCCACCAGCATCGCAGCCCCGAGGACCTCTCCCTCCAGGGCTTCGACACGCTCCGCGTTCAACAGCAGATACAGGCGCGTCGAGCCCACATCCTCCACGTTAACGTAGTAGATCCTGCCCCGTACGATGACATCCTCGTGCACGCCCTTGGACAGACCGGCCAGTTCCGGTGGCAATCCAGCACGGTCGGCGGCGTCACGGACGATGTACCCGCTCAAGCCCCCTGCAGAGGGTGGCAAGGTCTGCGGACGCGCCGCGAAGTCTCGCTTGAATTCCTGCATTTCGCGCACGAGCGCGTGGTTGAGCATCTCATCCTCGAGCAGCTCGATAAACTCATGCACTGCGGTGGCGAATGCTCCGCACAGCACGACGATCAGCACCGCGGCGGCCAGCAGAAATCGCGTGCGGAGGCTCCAGTCGAATCGCGTGCGTGTCATGCGAGGCGATATCCGATGCCGTGCACGGTGTGCAGGAGCTTCGACTCGCCCTCGGCATCCACAGCATTGCGAATGGTGAAAATGTGCCCACGCAAGGCCGCGTCGCTTTCGGGTGGATCGTTACCCCAGACAGTACGCTCGATCTGCTCGCGAGTAACGACGCCAGGGGATGAACGCATCAACTGCTCGAGAATGCGCATCGCAGTCGGTGCGAGGGACAGCACGCGCTCGCCACGCCGGACGATCAGCGTTCGCAAATCGAACGTCAGGTCACCCACCTGCAACACTCCCTTGGAGCCGCTCGTGCGCCGCACGATCGCTTTGAGGCGCGCCAGCAGCTCGAGCAGCGAGAACGGCTTGGTCAGATAGTCATCGGCGCCGGCGTCGAACCCTTTGAGCTTATCCGCCTCGGTGTCCCGTGCGGTCAGCATCAGCAGAGGAACGTCGCGGCGCGCTGTCTCCCGCAACCGCTGGCACAGAGTGAGGCCATCGAGGCCTGGAAGCCCGAGATCGAGGATGACGGCGTCATAGCTGTCACTTGCCGCAAGCTGCAGCCCGCGTAGCCCGTCACGAGCATAGTCGACAATGTGCCCGCGGGATTCCAGGAATTCGCCGACGTTCGCCGACAGGTCCAGACTGTCTTCGATCAGCAGCAGGTGCATGCGCGCAGCGTAGCATCGCACGTGTAATGAAAGCGTTAGGGATGGTGCCGCAACCGCGGACGGGACGGTAACCGCCCCGGGGCGCCTCCCCCGCGAGAGGCGCCCCGGGGCGACTATTTGCCGATCTCCTGGTGCGGCTGGCTCGGAGGCGGCGGTCCGAACGGCGACGGCGGCGGGTGTTTCTTGATCTCGTTGGCGCGCGAGATGATGTAGGCACGGATCGCCTGGGTATCGGCCGGCTTCAGCGCCTCGGCGAAGGACGCCATGCCACGCTGCGCCAGGACGCCCTTGAGGACGATCTGATCGAACCCGTCCTGCGAATGCAGCAGGGGCGTACGCGTGAGATCCGGGAAGTTGGCGCCACGCGTCTGTCCCTGATCACCGTGGCAGGCCGCGCAGTATTGCTCATAGCGCTGGCTCCCCGTCTTCACCACCGCAGGAGAGGCCGTGTCCGGCGGCGGATCGAGCGGCGGTGGCGTGTAGGGCTGTGCAGGCGGCAACACAGCCTTTCCGCCGAGCGCGAATACCAACATCCTGGAGTAGTTCGGGGCGTAGTAGCCGCCGGTGGGAGCACCGCCTACGCTGGCGGCGACGTACTGCTTGCCATCGAGCTCATAGGTGATCGGCGGCGCCATCATCCCCGTCTCGGTGTCGGCGCTCCAGAGCTTCTCACCGGTCCTCGCGTCGAATGCCCGGAACTCGGGGGCGCTGCCGCCGCCCTGGAACACGAGGCCGCCCGCCGTCGCGAGCGCTCCTCCCGGACCGCCCTGGCCTTCGGGAGTCTTCCACACCTGCTTGCCCGTCACCGGATCCAGCGCCTGCAGGTAGGACGTGAAACCATTCTTGTCCTTCGGGTGAGAGGCGTAGTAGGTGAACGGAGCGGTGAAATCCAACCCCAGGTTGTAGCCCACCGGATTCGGGGTAAAGCTGGGATCCGCGATCATGGGGAAGTAGGCGCGCTGCGTCGGGATGTACAGCAGCCCGGTGACGGGGCTGAACGCATTCCCCTGCCAACCATGCGCCCCCTGCACGCCGGGCGCGAGATTGAACGGCTTACCAACCGGGAAACGCGCGGCATCCACCACGCGCGGGCGACCGGTTTTCATGTCCACGCCGTCGGCCCAGTTCACGTCCGTGAACGGCTGCGCTCGCAACAGCTTCCCGGTCGCGGCATCCAACATGTAGAAGAAGCCATTCTTGCAGGGCTGCATCAACACGTGGCGCTTCTGCCCGTCGATGGTCAGATCCGCGATGACCATCGGGCTCACCGCATCGTAGTCCCAGGTGTCGGCCGGGGTCGTCTGGTAGTGCCAGACGTACTCGCCGGTCGAGAGCTTCACGGCCAGGATCGTTGCCAGATACAGGTCGTCGCCGCTCTTGGGATCGCGGTAGCGGTCGTTCCACGGCGAGCCGTTGCCGGTGCCGAAGTAGACGAGATCGGTGCGCGGGTCGTAGAGAATCGCATCCCAGACCGTGCCGCCGCCGCCGAGCTTCCACCACTGCCCGCTCCAGGTCGCGGCAGCTTTCTGCATCGCGGCGTTCTCGAAGCCGTCCTTCGGGTTGCCCGGGACGGTGTAGAACCGCCAGTCGAGCTTCCCGGTCGCCGCGTCATAGGCACTGACGTACCCGCGCACGCCGTACTCACCACCGGACTCGCCTATGAGCACCTTGCCGTTGGCAACGCGCGGCGCACTGGTGATGGAGTAGTGCTTGCTCTGGTCGATGGTCAGCACGGACCAGGCCTCTTTGCCGGTACGGGCATCGATGGCCACCAGGCGGCCATCGAGGGTCCCCAGGTAGATCTTGCCCTCCCATGCCGCAATGCCCCGGTTGACGATGCCGCAGCACACGTTGCGGATCCATTGACCCGGGGTCTGGGGGTCGTATTCCCACAGCTTCTTACCGCTGCGGGCATCGAACGCGTACACCTTGCTCCAGGCCGTGGAGACATAAATGACTCCATCGATATAGAGCGGCGTGCCGTCCTGGCGCAGGTTGGTATCGTAGTCGGCGAACCACACGAGCCCGAGCTGCTTCACGTTGCCACGGTTGATCTGCGTGAGCCGGCTGAAGCGCTGCTCGTCATAGGTGCCGCCGTAGGTCATCCATTGCGAGGGCTCGGAAGCCGCGTTGATCAAACGCGCGGCATTCACCTTTGCCGGGGCCGTCAGAACGGCGGAGGCGCGCCCCTGCGCACCGGTGGCCGGCGTGTCAGCGAGCGTGGCGCCGCACAGGGCCACAGACAGCAGGGCAGCCAGCCCGGCGCTCCATCGATGAATTATCATGCAGTCCTCGTGCAAAACGGCAGGCGCGCAACGTTATTCCACCGGCGGGCGAAATGACAAGGCCCGGTGCCGCAGGCTCTCGGTGACCCCCGATACCGCTCGCAGGATGGCGCCCTCCGCGGCGATATCCGCGAGCAACCCCTCCACTTTCGGTTGGATGAACTCATCGAGGTCATTCCAATGCAGCGGACGCGCGGCATCGGGCGGCCCGGCCGCGGCCGTGCGCGCCGCTTCATATAACGGCCTGGTGCCCGGAGACAGGACGGCGCGGGCATCGTAGGTCCCGGCTGCCTGGCTGGCCCGCAGCTCCACGGCCTGCACTCCACATAACAGCGCGACTGCCAGGTAGTGCTCGAGCACCTCCAGCTGCTCGCGCGCCAGATTCGCGGAGTTCATCGCCTGGCTGTTGATGTTCTGGTTGAACTGCTCGGCATGGGTAGGAAAGCGATCCGCCACGGACTGTCCGTAGTAGCCGATGAGCGGCATCATCTGGTTGCCGCCGAGCTGCAGGGACTTCAGGCCCACGTTGGCGGCGCCCGCCGTGTTGCCCACCAGCGAGGCGGGCAGGCCGTAGTTGAACTCCGGCGTCATCAGCAAGGCGATCTGCACGTCGATGTGCTTCGCGAGCAATCCGAGCAGGTAGCGCAGGCTATCCATGGCAACCGCGGTGTACTGGGCGAGGAAGTTGCCCGTGTGGTAGATCTCCGCGGTGTCCGGATCGATGAGAGGATTGTCGTTGGCGCAGTTAGCCTCGACTTCGACCTGGCTCGCGGCGACAGCGAGGCCGTCTATGATGGGCCCGAGGAACTGCGGCAGGCAGCGCAACGAATAGCGATCCTGGATGAGCTTGCCGCTGCGGTGCCCCCGCTCGCCGGCAGCCTCATCGCGCATCAGCTGCGAACCGGCGAGCAGCCGCGCCATTTCCCGCGCGGTCCATACCTGTCCCGGATGAGGCTTCACCGCGTGAATGAACGGCGCGAAGGTCTGGCTGGTCGACAACATCGCCTGCGCATACAACGCGTGAATGCCGAGCGCCAGCGATGTCAGATTCTGGGCACGAGCGATGGCATTCGCCGCCACGCCGGTACTGACGCCCGTGCCGTTGTTGAGAGCCAACCCTTCCTTGGGTTGCAGCTCCAACGGCGCCAGGCCGAGCCGGCGCAAGGCCGTGTGGGAGTCCAGAACATCCCCGCCGAGGTCCACGCGGAAGGCAGGGTCCAGCCCGAGAATGGCTCCCGCGATGTACGAAAACGGCACGAGATCGCCGCTCGCGCCGATCGAGCCCCGCTGAAACACGTGCGGGATGGCGTTCGCGTTCAGAAACGCCGCGTAACGCTCGATGATCTCCAGCCGGATGCCGGAAGCGCCCTTGATCAGGGAGTTGGCACGCAGCAGCATCGCTGCGCGCACATCCGTCGCCGCAAGGCGCGGACCGGTAGTGGTCTTGTGCTGCCACAAGGCGAGCCTCTGCACCTCGACCAGCAGCTCCGGACCGACGTACTGATCGGCCATGCCGCCGAACAGCGTCGTGACGCCATAGATCTGCTCACCCTTCGCGATCTTGCGCTGGACGGCCTCGCGGGAAGCAGTAACGCGCCCCAACACCGCAGGGTCGGTGCTGAGACGGACTTTCTCGCCACGCGAGACCGCACTGATCTGGGCGATCGTGAGTCCCGTACCGCTGACGGTCACGGTCATGTGCAAACGCTCCTCAACCTCGGGGGGGCCGATCCTACCGTCCCCCGCGTCGCCACGCTTGCGTCCGCGCTATGCTCACTCTCTCCTGCCACCGGAGTACCGAACGATGAACCCCCAGATCGCCTCGTTCGATCAGATCAAGAACACGGTCCTGGACCTGGCCATCCGCTTCGGGCCGAAGCTGCTCGTGGCCATCCTGATCCTCATCGCAGGCATTGCCGTCAGTCGCTGGGTCAGCCGCTGGCTGTTACGGGCCCTGGCCCGCATCGAGCTCGAGCCGCCCGTGCGCGCGCTGCTGGCGCGGGCCGGCTGGGCGCTCACCTTCACACTCTTCCTGATCCTGGCGCTGGAGAACCTGGGAGTGGAGCTGCTCCCCCTGATCGCCGGCCTGGGAGTGGCGGGCGCAGGGGTCGCCCTGGCGACCCAGGGTGTCCTGAGCAACGTCGTGGCGGGCCTGTCGATCATTTTCACCAAGCCGTTCCGTGTCGGGGAGTACATCTCGATCGTCCACGAGGAAGGCCAGGTCCAGGCCATCACCCTGTTCAACACCACCCTCACGCATGCGGATCGCTCCCGCATCGTGATTCCCAATCGCAAGATCGTGGGCGAGATCCTGCACAATTTCGGCAATATCCGGCAGGTCGACGTGACAGTCGGCGTTGCCTACGACACAGACATCAACGCAGTGCTGACGGCGATCGGTGAGGTGCTGCGCGCGAACACCCGAGTGCTGCACGAGCCTGCGCCGGTCGTCCAGCCGGTTCTGCTGGGCGAGTCGTCCGTGAGCATCGGGGTACGGCCCTGGGTCCACGTTCAGGACTACGGCCAGGCGACGGGCGAGATCACCCGGGCGGTCCTGGAGTCCCTGCGCGAGCGCGGGATCGTCATGCCCTTTCCACAACGGGAAGTGCGTCTCATCCCGACCGCCGCCTGATGCCGCACGGTGCACTAAGGATGGGCAGGCCCGCCGCCTGAAGCGCGAGTGCGGCTTTCGAGTGACCACCAGCCGCGCTCCTGACCGTCTGTCACAGTATTGTCACCTTCCGAGGCTGCAGCGATGTCGGTTCCGTCACAGCGGGGCAGACCGGACCTTCCTAGCCTGTGCGGATGTCGAGCGATGTCCGTGCACTGATCGAGCGGGATCAGATCCATTCACTTTTCCAGCCGATCCTGGACGGATCGACCGGAGAGCCGATCGGCTTCGAGGCCCTCTCCAGGGGACCCTCGGGCTGTCCGCTGCACACACCGGATGCGCTGTTCAGCGCGGCGGCCAAGGCCGGCTGCCTGCAGGATCTGGAGCGCGCCTGTATACGCTCGGCCATCCGCAGCTTCGCCAAGCTGGACATCCAGGGCCGGCTGTTTCTGAACATGCTCCCGGAAACCCTGCTCGGCTGGCCACAGTTTCCGGACTGGCTCGCGGAGCGGCTGGGCGTGGCGAACATCGACGCGCACCTGGTCGTGCTGGAGTTGACCGAGCACGGCAGCGTGCAGCATGAGTCGGAGCTGGCGGCGGCCATCCGGCCGTTGCGGCGCATGGGCTGCGACATTGCCATCGACGATCTGGGCGCGGGCTCCTCGGGGCTCAAAACGTGGTCGGCGCTGCGACCGGAGTTCGTCAAGGTCGACCGCTACTTCGTTGCCGGCATCGAGCAGGACCCGGTGCGGGGGGAAATCCTGCGCTCGGTGGTCGAGATGGCCCGCGCCACCGGCTCACAGGTAGTCGCCGAGGGCATCGAGCTTCCGCAGCAGCTGAGTCTCGTGCTCGAGCTCGGTGTGGACTACGTGCAGGGGTTTCTTTTCGGGCAGCCTCAGAGCACGCCGCGCACGACAGGCTGCGCTTTCCCTCATGAGCGGACTCTTCCAGGGCTCTCCGCCGACTGCGCAGAGCACCTCGCCCTTTCGATCCCGGCCGTGCCCACCACCGCGACCGTCTCGGCGGTCGTGGAGATTTTCCGTCGCAACCGCGCATGGCGCGCGCTGGCGGTCGTCGCGGGCTCCAAACCGGTCGGCCTGGTGCGCCGGGACGAGCTGCTGATTCTGATCAGTCGCCCGCTGCATCCGGAGATCTACAATCCCAAGCCTGTGACCACGGTCATGGACGCTACCGCTGTGCAGATCGACGCTCGCGCACGCCTCGATCAGGTCAGTCGGATGGTCACCGGACAGCCGGCGCGGCAGCAGGAGGATTTCATCATCACGCGGGGCGGGGAGTATCTGGGTCTCGGACGCTCGATCGACCTGCTGCGTCAGATTACCGCCCAGCAGATCCAGATGGCCAAGCAGGCGAATCCGCTCACCGGCCTGCCCGGCAACCGCGAGATCCAGGCACAGCTCGGCCAGCTGTTGGCCCGCCGTCGCTCTTTCATCGCCTGCCACCTGGACCTGGACAACTTCAAGGCCTTCAACGACACCTACGGCTACCAGCGGGGCGATCAGGTGCTGCTGCACGTGGCCACCGTCATACAGAGAAACCTGCGCCCGCGCATGGACTTCATCGGCCACATCGGTGGCGATGACTACGTGCTGATGCTGCGCAGCCGCGATTGGTCGATCCGCCTGCTCTCGGTCCTGGAGGAGCTGTCCGTCACGCTCGTGAACTTCCACTCCGCAGAGCATCGCCAGGCGGGTCGCATCGTGGCGCACGGACGCGACGGAGCACTCGCGCAGTTTCCGCTGCTGAGCGTGTCCATCGCGGCCGTGGAAGTGGCCCCTGCCCCGGGCACGACGCTCGAAACGGTTGCGGAGGAGCTGCGCCTGACGAAGGCAGCCGCCAAGGCGCGAACCGGCTCCAGCTGCATACTTTCCAAGGGCGGCCAGCTCGTTGACCTGCTGTCGAATCCGCTCCTGGAGGACTTCCACACTTCCGAGACCGTCATGGTGAAGGCTCTCGGAAGCTGAGGCGGCGACCGCGGTCTACCACCGGCTGCGATAGCGTGGCAGCACACCACAATGTATTGTGATGTCAGTCACGGAGGCAGAAAATCCTTTTCGATTAGTGGGTTGAGAGCTTATTCTCACGCCGTGTCCACCTTGACCGCTCGCGCCCGGCGCGCGAGGCTAGAGGCACTATGGCAACTGACGCTCGGTCGATCGCTTCGCTCACCATCTCCTTCGGACTCGTGGCGATTCCGGTGAAGCTGTATTCAGCCACCATCGCCTCCGAGCGCATCTCCTTCAATCTGCTGCATCAGAAGGACGGCTCGCGCCTCAAGCAGCAGTACGTATGCGCCGCCGAGGGCAAGGTCGTGGACCGTTCCGAGATCGTCAAGGGATACGAGTTCGCGAAGGATCAGTATGTGATGTTCACGCCCGCGGAAATCAAAGCGCTCGAAGAGGCGGGCTCGCCCGAGATCGCCATCGAGGAGTTTGTTCCGCTGGAGTCCGTTGATCCGGTGTACTTCGACAAGACGTACTACCTGACACCGGACAAGGGTGGACCGAAGCCGTACACACTGTTGACGACGGCGCTGCGCGATGCCAAGCGCTGTGCGATTGGCCGCTGGGCCGCGCGCGGGCGCGAGCACATCGTCGTCATCCGCGCAGTCGACACGGGACTGGCGATGCATCAGCTGCACTTCCAGGCCGAGGTGCGCACGATCGGCTCTCTGGGCATCGAGCCCTCCCAGGTGACGGACGCGGAGCTCAAGCTCGCCCGGCAGCTGATCGAGCAGCAGACCGGCAAGCGCTTCGAGCCCTCCTCTTATGTGGATGAGTTTCGTGGCCGGGTCGAAGCCGCCATCCAGAAGAAGGTCGAAGGTCAGGAGATTTCTCTGTCGGAAGCCCCCGCCGCAGCGCCGAACCGCAATGTGATCGATCTGATGGAAGTGTTGCGCCAGAGCATCCAGGCGCGCAGCGCAAAGGCCGCAGGTGACGGGGCGGCGGCCGGCAAATCGCGCCCTGCAGCCGCGGAGAGCGGACTCGACGACCTGAAGGCGCGCAAGCCCCCAAAGCGCGCCGCGAAGAGCGCTGCAGCGCGCAAGTCCTCGAGAGGCTGACGCACGCGAGTTGTGCGATCCTTGCGCACGTGAAGTGCTGCAGAACCTCCAGGGCGTGACATGCATGCCTTTGGTACGAAGGACCTCGTAGGGCTGGTTGGAATCTCGCGCTCGCGCATTCGGGCGCTGATCCGCGCCGGTCACGTGCGGCCCGGGAGGGGTCGTCGCGGCGAGCTGCGCTTCTCGTTCCAGGACCTCATCATCCTGCGCACCGCCAAGGCGCTGGCGGCAGCGTCGATTCCCGTGCGCCGCATCAACCAGTCGCTGCGACAGCTGCAGGCCAGTTTGCCCCCGGAAGTGCCCCTGAGCGGCCTCTCGATCACTTCCATCGGCGATCGGATCGCCGTGCGCGAGGGCCTGCAGCAGCGCGAGATCGATTCGGGCCAGTACGTCCTCGCGCTCAACATCATCACCGAAGGCGGCGAGGTCAAGATTATCGATCAGAGCGCGCGCCCCCGCCCCGCCGCGACCAAAGCTGACATCGACGAAGATGACGGCGACGCGCTCTATCTTGCAGCCGCCTCGCTGGAAGACGACGACCCGGCCGCGGCTATCGCCACCTACGCGAAGAGTCTCGCTGCCAATCCGCAGCACGCCGAGGCGCGCTTGAATCTGGGCAGACTGCTGCATCTTGCAGGGCGATTGCCGGAAGCCGAACGCGTCTACCGCGGAGCGCACCACGTCGACGCAACGCTGCTCTTCAATCTTGGCGTGCTGCTCGAGGATCTGGGCCGCCGGCCGGAAGCCATCACCACCTACAGGCAAGCGCTCGAGCTCGACGCAACCTTCGCCGACGCGCATTTCAATCTGGCGCGGCTGTACGAGCGCGAGCACAACCGTCGGGAAACGCTACGCCACCTGCTCGCGTACCGGCGATTGACGCGGTAGCAAGAGGTGGGTTGCCCTGCCGCAGTGCATCCACCGGGGGCACATCCGCCACGCGGACGCCTACCCTGTCGGACGATAGCCGACAAAAAGCTCCCCTGGAACCCTACAGATTCGCCCCCACCGTCCGCTCAGGATGGAGGGGCAGCGCATGGGTAACGGAGGTTCTTTTATGAAAAATCCGCTTCCGACGGCTCTGGCTATCCCGCTCCTGCTATTGGCGGGAGCGGCGTACTCGGCACCCGCTCAGCCTCCGCGCCATCGGCTGGATTTGAGCATTCCGAACTTCACCAGCCCGCGATGGCAGGAACGTCTGCAAGGTCCCACGATCGACCACGAGTACACGCCGATGGAGTCCGTGCTCGTGACGCCACCGCTGGAAAGCAAATCCAATCTGACGGTGGCACCCGCCGGGGTCGGCTCCCTGTACTGGGCAGTGACGCATCCGACAGAATCCTGGCGAATCCTGCTGCCCACACAGGCGGGGGACGAGTTCAATACCGAGCGTGAGATCGCGCTGGCCTACAACGATCCGTACTCGGATTGCCCGGGGTTCCCGGGAACGCCGAACGTGCGGCCGGAGTGCAACTAGCCGGGGGCCCGTTGGGGTCACCCTACAGCAGCTTCTCCCACAAGCGCCAGAACTGCTCCTGCACCTTCGCAAGGACGCCGCGCTGGCGCCATTTTGCGAGATCGACGGCCGTCGCGTGCTGCAGGTCGCTCTTGAACAGTGTCGTGAGCTGCGTACCCGCGTCCGTGCCGAGCACCACGGCGTCGACCTCGTCGTTGAAGAGGATGCTGCGCTGGTCGAAGTTTGAAGATCCGACGATCGACCAGACGCCATCGACCACGACGGTCTTGGAATGCAGAATGCCGTCGTTGCGCTCGTAGATCTTCACGCCGGCTTTGAGCAGGGCGGTATAGTGGGCGTGTTGGGCCTCGAGCGCGGGGCGGGAGTCGCTGCGCGAAGGCACGAGCAGACGCACGTCGACCCCGCTGCGGGCGGCGCGTATCAGCGTCCGCATCTCCTGATGCGTCGGCACGAAATACGCAGCAGTGACCCAGATGCTGCTCTCCGCATTGCTCATCGCGGTCAACAGCGTCACGTAGTAGCGCGGCGTGCGGTGCCGCGGGGTGCTGCCAACGATGCGAACAACCTCATCGCCAACCGGTGCGTCAACCTTATCCTCGGGGAGCTGCAGAGGTGGGCCGCCCTGCTCGCGCCAGTGCTCGACGAACAGCTTTTCCAGCTCGCGTACGACGGGGCCCGCTATTCGCAGATCCGTGTCGTGCCAGACATCAGCGGCTGCGGGAGCGCCGGGTGCGCGCGCTTGAGCAGCACCCTTTGCCGGCGTTTGCGAGGCCGGCGTTTGCGAGCTCCCCGGAGCGCTCTCGTAGGTGGTGCTCAGGTTGACGCCGCCGACGATCACGACGGTGCCGTCGGCGATCAGCATCTTGCGGTGATCGCGATCATTGATGGAGAAATGCCCGCCTGACTTCAGGGGGTTGGGCGGATTGAACTCCACGAGTTGCACGCCGGCCGTGCGCAGACGATCGAGGAACGCGGAGGCAGTGCCGATCGAGCCGATGCCGTCGTAGATCACATCGACCTGCACGCCCGACTGGACCTTCGATACCAGCACATCGCTCAGATGCTCGCCGTTCCAGCTCACGTCCTCGAAGATGTAGTACTCCAGCAGCAGGTAGTGACGTGCAGCATGGATAGCCGCGAACATCGCAGGGAAGGTTTGATCGCCGTCGCGGAGGATGCTCACCTGGTTGCCCGCCACCAGCGGACTCTCGGCAACGGCCTGCTCGATGGCCAGATGGCGCTGCAGCGCGCCGGCATTGGGCTCCCGCGCGGCGAGCCGGCTCAGAATGGCTTTGGACTGGCGCGCCGAGAGCGGGCCCCGGGCACCTTGCACGCGAATATCGGCGGACGGATGGGCCGCGGACTCATCCACCACCGGCACGGTGGCGCAGCCTGCCAGGCCCAGACACGCCAAGAGCGCAACGAGGAGCGCGAGATGCGCGGTGCCCGAGCGCAGCGGCGTCGCCCTGGAGGCTGCAAGCGGCAATGAACTCAGGAGGTTACTCATGGCCGGGGAAGGGGCAAGTACCGTACCCGCAGCGCTCAAGCCCGGGACCCCGAGCGCCGGGCGGGGCTCAGAAAATCTCCCGGATCGTCCAGCGCGCCACGAAATAGATGAGCACCGCCTGCCCGGCGAACATGACGTACCCCGCGACTGTCAGCCCGATCGCGGCGCGGCGTGTCGGCTTCGTCACGATGCGCATCCGGACCAATGCTTCCGTCAGTCCACGCACCGCGAAGAACGACAGGTTGCCCATGACGAAGGCGGCTGCGAACATGCCGAGAAAGAAATACGCGACGGTCTGCCACGAGAGAACCTGCGCCTCCGGCTCCGCATGAAACAGCCAGACGCCCGCAAGGACCCACACGAGTGCGGCAAAGGATCCATGATTCGACTTCATTCCACCCCTATTCCAGTGCCACCGGCTCGACAGGTCCCTGCCGCCTGGGCGGCGGGCGCACCAGGACCAGCAGCGGAATGACGATCACGGTCAGCACGAGCATGAACAGAAAGTCATCCACGTAGGCAATCATCGCCGCCTGCCGGGTCACCTCGTCGTTCAGTGCCATGTACCCGGTGGGCAGCGGCAGATGGAAGGCAGCCGCCAGCGCGCTGTTGCTGAGCGTCGGGTTGGCCGCACTGACGTTGGACACCAGGCCGGCGTGCGCGAGCTGCGTGTTACGCACCAACAGCGCCTGCGAGACCGAGATGCCGATTGCGCTGCCGATGTTGCGCAACAAGCTGTAGATGGCGGTGCCGTCCGCGCGCATCTGCGGAGCGAGCGTCGCAAACGCCGCGGCGCTCAGCGGGACGAAGATCAGGCCGAGGCCGATACCCTGGATGATGCTCGGCCAGATGATCTGGGTCTGCGTGATCGCCAGATTGTAGCGAGTCATCTGCCAGAGGCTGAGCGCTGTGACCCCGAACCCGACCCCCACCAGCAGCCGCACGTCCACTTTGCCCACGAGGCGTCCGACCACGAACATGGCGAGCATGGTGCCGAGGCCGCTGGGCGCCAGCAGCAGTCCGGCGAGACTGGCTGGATAGCCGAGCAGTCCCTGCAGCATCGTCGGGATCAGCGCGCGGGTGGAGAAGAGGATCAGGCCGATCAGGAAAATGAAGATCAGTCCCGACACATAGTTGGAGTTCTTCAGCAGCCGATAGTCGAAGAACGACTTGCCGGCGGGCATCGCGGCCGTGTGCACCACGAAGTAGGTGAAGCTGATCGCCAGCACGATGGCCTCACCCCAGCTCTCCCTGGCGGCGAACCAGTCATTCTGCTCGCCGCGATCCAGCAGCAGCTGCAGCGCGCCGATGGCGATGCTCAGGGTGATGAAGCCGAACATGTCGAACTGCACGCGCCGCGCCGGGGGCACGGCCTTGATGTAGCGCCCGATTCCGTAGAGTGCGAGCGCGCCCACGGGCACGTTGATGAAGAACACCCACCGCCAGCTCCAACTCTCCGTCAGCCAGCCGCCGAGTGCCGGGCCGACGATCGGCCCGATCATCACGCCCACTCCCCACACCGCCATCGCTGAGCCGTGCTTCTCCGGGGGATTGATGTCGAGCAGCACTGCCTGGGACAGGGGTACCAGGGCTGCGCCACACAGACCCTGGATGAGCCGCGCAAGCACGATCTGCCCGAGAGAGCCGGCGACGCCGCACAACACCGAGGCGATGGTGAAGCCGGAGATGGAGAACAGGAATATCTGCTTCAGGCCGAAGCGGTCGGTCAGCCAGCCGGTCAACGGCGTGGCAATGCCGGCGGCCACGATGTACGAGGTGAGCACCCAGGTGATCTGATCCTGTGAGGCCGACAGATTCCCCTGCATGTGGGGCAGCGCCACATTGGCGATCGTGCCGTCGATCGCCTGAATCACCGTGGCGAGCATGATCGAGACGGTGATCATGCGCCGCTCGAGGGCGTGGCCGGGCTCGTTGCGGCTGGGGTCTGCTCCGGGTGAATGCATTGATCGGCCAGTTTAATACACGCCGGCTGCCTCGTTCGAGCTTGCAAGCGGCGCGGGGCGGGCGGCCTCGCGTGTACACTGCGACTCCTCCCCTCACGGATGCCTCCAATGCGCTGGGATGATCTGCGTCGCAGCTCGAACGTAGAGGATTATCGCGGCACCTCCTTCGGCAGCCCGGGCATCAAGCTGGGCGTCGGCGGCACGCTGGTGGTGGCCGCAGCGGCCTATTTCCTCGGCATCGATCCGAGCGTGCTTCTCGGACTTGCCAGCTCTGTTCCCACGCAGGACGTGGCGGCGCCCCAGACAGGCACCCCGACGGACCAGCAGGGGCAGTTCATCGCCGCAGTCCTGGGTGAGACCGAAGATACCTGGAGCGCGATCTTCGAGGACCGGGGCGCACACTACTCGCCACCGAAGCTGGTCCTGTTCAGCGGCGCCATCCCTTCCGCATGCGGCTTCGCGAATTCCGCCGCCGGCCCGTTCTATTGCCCGGAAGATCGCAAGGTGTATCTGGACCTCGCCTTCTACCGTCAGTTGGCCGACGAGTTCCAGGCGCCGGGGCAGTTTGCGCAAGCGTACGTGCTGGCCCATGAGGTGGGGCATCACGTGCAGAACCTTCTGGGCATCGAGGCTCAAGTACGCGCACGGCAGGAGCATGCTTCTGAAGCGGAAGTGAATCAGCTCCAGGTGCGCACGGAGCTGCAGGCTGACTGCTTTGCCGGCGTGTGGGCACGACATGCGGACCAGACGCATCACATCCTGGAGCAGGGAGATGTGGAGTCAGCGTTGCGCGCGGCCGCCGCAGTCGGCGATGACACTCTGCAGAAGCGGATCCAGGGGTATGTGGTCCCGGAATCCTTCACTCACGGCACGGCCGCACAACGCATGAGTTGGTTTCAGCGCGGACTCACCAACGGCACGATCTCGTCCTGCGATACCTTCGGCGCGTTCGGCACGATTTAGCTCGGTATCGAGAAATCGGGGCGCGCAGGAGTCTCGTCCGGCCAGCGCTCGGTGACGGTCTTCAGTCGAGTGTAGAAGCGCACTCCCTCGTTGCCGTAGGCGCCATGGTCGCCGAACATCGAGTTGCGCCAGCCACCGAAGCTGTGGAACGCGACCGGCACCGGAATCGCCACGTTGACGCCCACCATTCCCGCCTCGGCGTCCCGCACGAAACGTCGGGCAAGCTCCCCGCTGCGCGTGAACACGGCGGCACCGTTGGCATACTCATGCGTGTTGACCAGCTGGAGAGCAGCCGCGTAGTCCGGAACGCGCATGACACACAGAACCGGTCCGAACACCTCTTCCCGATAGATGCGCATGGGCGGCAGGACGTGATCGAACAGCGTCGGGCCCAGGAAGAAACCGCTCGAGCTCGCGGCTGTAGCTCTCCCGTCCACAAGCAGCTGCGCGCCCTCATGAACACCCGCTTCGATGTACTCCTGCACGCGGCGCCGGTGAGCATCGGTCACCAGGGGGCCCATCTCGACGCCGGGAGCATCGGAGGGCCCCACGCGCAGCTGTGGCAATCGCATGCGCAGCCGCTCGACGAGGCGCTCTGCGGTGTGCTCGCCGACGGCAACCGCAACGGAGATGGCCATGCAACGTTCTCCGGCCGCTCCGTACGCAGCTCCGATCAACGCCTCCACGACGGAGTCGAGCTCCGCATCCGGCAGGATCACCGCGTGATTCTTGGCTCCGCCGAGCGCCTGCACCCGTTTGCCGCGCGCAGTCGCCTCTCTTTGGATGTAACGCGCCACGGCCGTCGAGCCAACGAAACTGACGGCCCTGACGAGCGGGTGTGACAGCAGTGCATCGACCGCGACCTTGTCGCCCTGAACGACGTTGAGCACACCATCAGGAAGGCCGGCGGCCTGTGTCAATTCGGCCAGGCGCAGCGAGGCGGACGGATCGCGCTCGGAAGGTTTGAGGATGAAGGTGTTGCCGCAGACGATGGCGATGGGAAACATCCACAAAGGCACCATCGCCGGAAAGTTGAACGGCGTGATGCCGGCGACGACCCCGAGGGGCTGGCGCAGGCTGTAGGTATCGACCCCGGTGCCCGCGTTGTCGCTGAACTCGCCTTTCAGCAGTTGTGGCGCTGCGCACGCGAATTCGACTACCTCGATTCCCCGTGCCACTTCTCCTTCAGCGTCCGCCAGCGTCTTGCCGTGTTCCTCGGAGATGAGCCTCGCCAGGTGCTTTCTGTCCTTCTCCAGGAGCTCCTTGAGGCCGAACATCACGCGCGCGCGTCGTGCGGCGGGCACTTGCTCCCAGCTCTCGACGGCCTCCGCAGCGACTCGCACCGCGCGGTCGACCTCCTCCACCGTGGCGAACCCCACAGTCCGGGCTCGCACGCCGAGCGTCGGGTTGAACACCGGGGCCCGACCGCCCGAGGGCTCGACCCTGGTCCCCCCGATCCAGTGCCCAACCACCGTTACGTCAGGTTTCACGTCATCGTCTGTCATCAGCTGCATCCAAAGCGCCTTGAGGACGCATCTCTACTCCATGACACTGAAGGTGCCCACTTTAGGCGCCTGGGAGAGCGAGCATGGGTCATGAGGTCGTCGGTGCGATCGCAATCGTTGCCTTCTGGATGTTCATCACCATCGTATCCGTAGCGGGCATTCTCTACGACTATCGCAAGAAGCGCCTGGCCGTCGATACTCTGCGCCTGGCGATCGAGCGTGGCGCACAGATTGACCCGGCCCTGCTGGATCGGCTGCTCGCGCATCAGAGATCGGCGGATGCGCAGGAGGAGGCCGTGGATCCACGGCATTTGCGGGTCGGCGGGATCATCACTGTCGCCATCGGTATCGGCCTTCTGCCCCTCGCCCTCTTCGTCGCCCAGGTCCAGGACAGGGCCCGCTTTCCGATCATGGGGGCCGGGGTTCTGGCTATCTGCGTCGGCATCGGGCTGCTGATCTCGGCTCGCACCCTCGAGCGCGATCCGGCGCCCAGGGACCGAGGCGCGTGAACAGGGAGCTGCCGCGCAGCGCCCTGAGCGTGGCAGATGAGGTGACGGTGGTGGCTCTGGCGATCGCGGGAGATGACACGGCTTTCAGTGAGCTCGTCCGCCGCAGGCAGGGCTCCACCCGCAACCTCCTGCGCAGGCTCTGCCGTGACCCTGCTCTGGCCGATGACCTGGCCCAGGCCGCGTTCCTGCAGGCCTGGAGGAGTCTCTCGTCGCTGGAGACGCCCGGAGCCTTCGGTGGGTGGCTGCGCAAGATCTGCGTGAACGAGTGGCTGCAACAGGCACGCCGGCTTGGCGGCAAGGAAGCGCAGTGGGAGGCGGGGGACGGAGCGCTGTTGGGGTATGAGGCCACGGTCGCAGAAAAGCTGGATCTTGACCGGGCGCTGGCCCTCCTTCCCCAGGACGTCCGCCTCTGTATAGTGCTCGCGTACTCGGAGCGGATGAGCCACCGTGAAATCAGCGAAGCCAGCGGATTTCCGCTGGGCACGGTGAAGTCGCATATCGCGCGCGGCTCGGCGCGCCTGCGCGGGATTCTCACTGGCTACGGGTCAGCGGCATGAGCGATATGCAATCCCTGGACGAAGATCTGTTGCGCCTTTTCGAGCGTGCTCGCACTGAGCTACCCTCCGCGGCGTTCCTGGAGCGCCTCGAGCGGCGCATGGCCCGCGCCAGAGGTGTACGGCTTGCAGTGCAGATCAGCCTGCTCGCGCTGCTGGTCGTGGCGATAGCGATCGTGACACCTGAGGTCACCGCGGGAATCGGCTACGCGGCGAAGTGGCTGCCGGAGATCGGGCTCGCCATGAGCTCCCCGCTCGGCTGGCTGTGCTCCCTGATCCTGGGCGCATGGGTGCTCAAGCGCACCCATGTCTTTGAAAGATAAAGTCAGAATCTTACCCACCCCCGGGCTACAATAGCGCCCGACGGGGACGGGTGAGGGGGATACGCAATGCGAACGATAGCGCCCGCAGCCGCAGCGCTCGCTGCGCTCTTTTTCGCGGCCACCGCGGCAGCCGCGCAAGAGACCAGCCTCAAGGACAAGGCGGCCGAGGTCGGCCGGACGATCAAGAGCGACACCCGGGAAGCCGGGCATGAGATTGCTCGCGGCGCCAAGGTCGCAGGCGAGAAGGTCTCCGAGGGGGCCCGGAAAGTGGGTGCGGATGCCCGGGAGGCCGGCCGAACCGTCGGGCGCAAGGCCAAGGAAGTCGGCCACACGGTTGCAGACAGCGCCAGGAAGACGGGGCATGCCGTCGCCGAGGGCACGAAGAAGGCCGGGGCGGAAGTCGCTCATGGCGCTCACAAGACCAAGGAAGCGTTGACCAGAGACAACGGCGGAAAGGATTGAAGGACAGAGGTTGTGGCGGACGACGATCAGATCAGCAGCGAGACGGGCTCGCCGGCAGAGACCCCTACCGAGACCGATGTGCTGGTCATTGGCGGCGGTCCCGGCGGCTCGAGCGCGGCGATCACGCTCGCGGAGCTCGGCCATCGGGTCACCGTGCTGGAGAAGGCTCGCCACCCGCGCTTTCACATCGGCGAGTCGCTGCTACCGGCCAATCTGCCCTTGATGGCTCGGCTCGGGGTCCTCGAACAGGTACGGGCCATCGGCATGCAGAAATGGGGCGCCGAGTTCTACTCCAAGTGGCATGGCCGTGGAGAGACGTTCGAGTTCGCCGACAGCTGGAACAAGTCATTGCAATTCGCCTATCAGGTGCGCCGCTCCGAGTTCGATGAGATCCTGATCCGCCGTGCCGCCCAGGTCGGTGCCGCTGTGGTCGAGGGCTGCAGGGCGCGCGACGTGCAGCGCCTGCCCGACGGCAGTACCCTCGTCCACGCACAGCACGAGGACGGCCGCAGGGAGTCCTGGCGGGCGCGCTTCGTCGTGGATGCCTCCGGGCGCGACACCTTCTTCGGCAACCGCCTGCAGAGCAAGCGCCGCAATCCCAGGCACAGCAGCGCCTGCATGTTTGCTCATTTCAAGGGGGCCCATCGCTACCCCGAGGCCAAGCGCGCCGGACTCATCACCGTCTACTGGTTCGAGCACGGTTGGTTCTGGTTCATCCCCCTGGCCGACGGCATCACCAGCATCGGCGCAGTCGTCTGGCCGTACTACATGAAAGCCCGCAACTGCGAGCTGCGCGAGTACTTCATGGCGACGATCGCCATGTCATCCGAGCTGAGCGCACGGCTACAGAACGCCGAGCTGGTCAGCGAGGTCGAGGCCACGGGCAATTACTCGTACGAGTGCCAGCAGGCTTATGGGGACGGATTTCTGATGGTCGGCGATGCGTTTGCGTTCGTCGACCCGGTGTTCTCCACCGGTGTGATGCTGGCGATGAACAGCGGCATCGAGGGAGCGAAGACAGTGGACATCTGTCTACGCGACCCTGCTCGTGCAGCGCGTGCGCTCAAACGTCATCAGCACCTGATGCATTACGGCCCGAAGGAATACTCCTGGTTCATCCAACACCTGACCGGGCCGACGATGCGCAATCTGTTCATGTCGCCGCGCAATTTCCTGAGGATGAAGGAAGCCATCCTGTCGCTGCTGGCGGGGGATATCTTCGGCCGCTCACCCATCGGCCCCTCGCTGCAGGCTTTCAAGGTGCTCTACTACATCAGCTCGCTCCTGACCCCGCGACGCTCGCTGGCTGCGTGGCGGCAGCGAGCGATCAATATCAGGGCCGCTTAAGCATCGGCGGATGGGCTCGAGCATTTCTCTCCAGGTCGACTATCTCACCTTGCCCGAGCGCGGATCGGCGCAATGGGATGGTGTGTTGGGCGTCGTCGCGTTCGCGGCCATGCCGGCCCACCTCGATGGCATTCCCGTCGCCGAGATCAACACTCCGATGCTGGGTGTCAGTGCCCGCCTGTATGAGATCTGGCAGACCCGGCGCCCCATCGAGTCGGGCCAGCGAGCTCGCGTGCGCTACCGCCGCGATGAGAACGTGCTGTTCGGGTGCATAGCGGTCCCCGAAGCGACAGTGAGCCCGTCCAATGGAGACAGCTCGGCTCTGCAGGCTGCCACGGGACAGGCCTATCGCGAGATCTTCTCCGTGCTGGATAGCCTGGGCTACGGGCACCTGCTGCGAGTCTGGAATTACCTTCCCGCAATCAACGCCGACATGCTCGGGATGGAGCGCTACTGGCATTTCAACAAGGCACGCCGGGAAGCGCTGATCGCCTGCGGCCGCGCCGTGTCCGGTAACGTACCAGCCGCCTGCGCGCTAGGCTCCGCCGTGGGTAGCCCGCTGGTCATTTACTTTCTCGCGAGCAAGTCCGCGCCCGTGGCCATTGAGAACCCGCGTCAGGCGTCGGCTTATCAGTATCCCCCGAAGTACGGCCCACGTCCGGTTTTCGCGCGTGCCAGCGTGCTCACCGAACCGGCCGCCACACTGCTGTTCATTTCAGGCACCGCCAGCATCGTCGGACACGAGACATTCCATGTCGGCGACGCCGCCGCGCAAACGCGCGAGTCTCTGATCAACATCGAGGCGTTGCTCGGGGAAGCCAACCGGATAGCGGACCCGGCGCGATTTACCCTGGGCTCGCTGGCCTTCAAGGTCTACGTGCGCCACTCCTCCGACCTGCCTGTCATCCAGGCACAAATGAATGCTGCGGCACCCTCTGCCCGGGTCGTGTACCTGAGGGCTGACATCTGCCGGCAGGACCTCCTCGTGGAAATCGAGGCCACCGGCATCGATGACGGGCACGGCCCCAACGGCGCCTGAAAGATGCAGAGCCTCCGTCACTCCCGCCTGCAAGCGATGCTCGTCGCTTTGACCGTACTGCTGGTTACCACCGCCGCCCGGGCCGATGAGAAGCCATTGTGGGAACTTGGTCTGGGACCCGCGATGCTGGCCCTCAGGGACTATCGCGGCGCGAGCTCCTCGCATGCCTACCCTCTCCCGCTCGTCTACTTCGTCTATCGCGGGAAATTCCTGCGGTCGGATCGCGAGGGGGTGAAGGGCACGATCTTCGACGAAAAGCTCGTGGAGCTGCACATCAGCTTGAGCGCGACGCCACCCGTACGGAACGCCGCGGCGCGCAGCGGAATGCCAGGCTTGCGCTCGACCGTCGAGATCGGCCCGGAGCTGGATGTGCGGCTGTGGCGCTCGGCGCAGGAGCGGGTCAAGCTGGATTTCCTCGCAGCGGCCCGCTCGGCTATCACCATCCAGGCCAGGCCGCAGGTGGTTGGCTGGATTGTGGATCCGCACGTGAGCCTGGATTTCGATTCCCCGGCGGGCCTGACAGGTTGGAAGCTGGGGTTGCTCACCGGCCCGCTGTTCGCGACACGCCACTACAACGATTATTACTACACCGTGGCACCGCAATACGCGACACCCGAGCGCCCGGCCTACGAGGCCCCGGCCGGGTTTTCCGGAACGCAGATGGTCATGTCGGTCAGCAAGCGCTTTCCCCGCTATTGGACCGGCGCCTACGTCCGCTACGATACGCTCTCGGGGGCAAGCTTCGCGGACAGCCCTCTGGTGAAGCGCAACAGCTACTGGTCGGCGGGATTCGCGGTGGCCTGGATGATCGGGCGGTCCTCGCGGCTCGTCGAGGCGGCAGATTAGTTTTGACGGACGGAAGGCATGTCCTACGTGGTGCGTACGCTGAGGTCCGTCTACGAGTACGTCGCGCTGTACGTCCTGCTCATCCTGCTTGGATTGATCTGCCTGAGCTGGTCGCTGATCGCGATCCTGCTGCACGCGCTCCCACGCCGCGGGCGCATCGTCGCCGGCCGTTTCGGCATCATGGCGGGCTTTCGACTGTATGCGGCGTTGCTCAGCCTCTCCGGCGCGTACCGGCTCGACCTGCGCGCGATCGACGCGTTACGGGGCGGGCCGCCCGTCATCCTGGCGCCTAACCATCCCTCCCTGATCGACGCTCTGCTGATCCTCACGCGTCTTCCGAACGTCGCGTGCGTGATGAAGGGCGGGCTGATGCGCAACCCGTTCCTCGGTCCCGGCTCGCGTCTGGCGCGCTACATCCGCAGCGACATGCCGCGCCAGATGATCAAGGAAGCGGTGGCAGACCTGCGTGAAGGCGGGATGGTGCTGCTGTTCCCCGAAGGCACGCGCACGACCCGCTCGCCGATCAATCCGCTGACGGCGAGCGTCGGGGTCATCGCCAAGCATGCCCAGGTCCCGGTACAGACGCTCATCATCGAGACCGACTCGCCCTACCTGAGCAAAGGCTGGACGCTGTTCCGCCGCCCGCATCTGCCCATTAACTACCGGGTACGCCTCGGGCGACGTTTCGATCCACCCTCAGACGTCGCCGCGTTCATGGTCGCGCTCGAGCAGGAATACGAGCAGCAGCTCTCCGGCGCTCAGCGCGGTGGGCGCGTTGCGGCGCAACCGGCTGCACGGGCCGGTGATTGCGTTCGATGACGGGCCCTTCGCGGACCCATCTGGTTCTCATCCCCAGCTACAACCCGGGAAGCAAGGTCTACCCGACCGTCCGGGCGGCTCGCGAGCAGTGGGATCCGGTGTGGATCGTCGTGGATGGAAGCGACGATGGCACGGCCGCAGGGCTGCAGGAGATGGCACGCAACGATCCGGGGCTTCGTGTACTGCTCAGGGAGCGCAACGGCGGCAAAGGTGCGGCAATGCTCGATGGGATGCTCGCAGCCCGCACACACGGCTTCACGCACATTCTGGCCATGGACTCTGACGGTCAGCACCCTGCCGAACGCATCCCGGCTTTCATGGCCGCTTCCGCCGCGTGCCCGGCGGCCATGGTGCTCGGGGAGCCGCTGTTCGATGCCAGCGCCCCGAGCGTGCGCGTGCGCGGTCGCAGGATTTCCAACTGGTGGGCCAATCTGGAGACGCTCTGGGCGGGCATCCATGACTCTCTGTTCGGCTTTCGCGTGTACCCGATTGCGCCGCTCCTGCAGGAGATGCAGGCGCGGCGTTGGATGCGGCGTTTCGATTTCGATGTCGAGGCGGCGGTGCGCCTGAGCTGGCGCGGCGTGCCCGCCATCAATCTACCCGCCGCGGTACGCTACTTCCGCCCCGAAGAAGGCGGTGTCTCACACTTCAACTACTGGCGCGACAACGTGCTGCTGAGCTGCATGCACGTGCGGTTGTTCTGCTCATTTCTGCTGCGCCTGCCGTTGCTCCTCACACGCAGGCTGCGGAAGCGGGCTTGACGGCGCGGTATTCGGAGAAGATGCCGAGCTCCACGTGGCGTGCGACCTCAACGAAACCGGCGGCCGCGAGTGCCGACTGGATGACCGGCGGGGGTGCGCAGGCTTCGATGGTGTCCCAGTAGTAACGCATGAGCTGCGGTGTGTCGCGATGCCTGGCGACCAGGCGCGCGGCAACGGGAACCACCACTCGCATGTAGATCTTCAGCAGAGCCTGCGACAACGGGCGTTCCGGCTGCGTGATCTCCAGCAGACAAAGGCGCCCTCCGGGTTTGAGCACGCGGTGAAACTCGCGAAATGCCGCGCAGAGGTCCCCGATGTGCCGCAGGGCGTAGCCCATGCACAGAAAATCAGCCGTTGAGTCCTCCGCAGGTATGGACTCGGCGCTGCCGGAAAGGAGCCTCACACCCGCGGGGACCTTCGCGTTCTCTACCATGCCCGGTGAAGGATCGACACCCGTCACGCGAGTGGGGTCGCCGCAGAGCCTCGCGGCCTCACGGGCCACGAGCCCGGTTCCCACGCCAACGTCGAACACGGTCATGCCGGAACGCAGTCCCGAGGCCCACAGCGCACGACGCCGGTACCACGAACCCGTGCCGAGCGCCATGACGCGCTCTACGCGGTCGTAATCGCAGGCAGTACGGTTGAAGAGCCCGAGCAGCCAGGCACGCCTGTCCTGCTCAGTTGCGTAGTATTGCGGCAGAGGCGGATGCGGCGCGAGTGGGGTGTGAGAAGTCGGCGACACAGCGCAAGGAGACTAGCTCCACCCCGGTGGCGCGCTCAACCTGCCGCAAGCGGTGAGGCGTTTCCCGCTGATGTGCGGGATCGCCCTGCTGGAACTGCCACGACGGGCACGTATAATGCCGGCAGCGCAGCCAATTCAGCCATTTAGGGGGGAGGTGCGAGCATGGTCTGTGCCTCCTGGATAACAGCAGGATATGTCCGATAAAGCGTCGCCCTTGAGACAACCCGCGCCGCCTCCTGACACCGCCGACTTGCAGCTCGAGCTCGCACAGCTCATCGTCAAGGCGTTGAATCTGGAGATTGCGCCCGCGGCCATCCATCCGGGCGCCGCCCTGTATGGGGAGGGCCTGGGTCTGGACTCCATCGACATCCTGGAAATCGCCCTGGTCGTCTCGAAGCAGTATGGAGTACATCTGCGCGCCGACAGCGAAGAGAACGGAGAGATCTTCCGTTCTCTCGGACACCTTGCGGCCTACATCGCCGCGCATCGGACGAAGTAAGCTCCTGGCCACCCTCCCGCTGATCGCACACGGAGCACCGGATGCGGTGCTCGCTTACCGGGCTGGCGTGCCGGTACGGGCGAGTGAGTTTCTGGCCGATGTCACGCGAGTCGCAGCCACGCTGCCCGCTGGCGGTCACGTCCTCAATGCATGCGCAGACCGCTATCGCTTCACTGTCGGATTTGCCGCAGCTCTCGCAGCCGACAAGGTGAGCCTGCTGCCCTCGACGCACACTCCCGCGATGATTCGCGAGCTCTCCGTGTTCGCTCCCGACGTGTTCTGTCTGACGGACGACGGGCGCTGCGAGATCGATTTGCCGCGCACGTACTACGCCGACGCTCCGCCCGGGTATCAGTGGCCGCCACCGGAGATCGACAG
This sequence comes from uncultured Steroidobacteraceae bacterium, assembly GCA_964563075.1. Taxonomy (GTDB): domain Bacteria; phylum Pseudomonadota; class Gammaproteobacteria; order Steroidobacterales; family Steroidobacteraceae; genus 13-2-20CM-66-19. The sequence goes on from CAZLYG010000001.1 coordinate 56,123, forward strand.
CGCGCGCCTCGCAGCTTACGTGTTCACTTCGGGCTCGACAGGCACCCCGCTCCCGTACCGGAAAACCTGGGGCCGCCTGGCGCAATGCGTGCGCGACGGCGCGGAGCGCTTCGGGCTGCTGGACGGCCGTTCCCACAGTTTGGTCGGCACCGTTCCCCCGCAGCATATGTATGGGTTCGAATCTACGGTGCTGTTGGCGCTGCAGGCTGGCGCCGCGCTGTGCGCCGAACGGCCTTTCTATCCAGCCGACATCTGCAGCGCGCTCGCCTGCGTTCCGCGACCTCGAATCCTCGTTTCCACACCCGTCCATCTGCGTACGCTGATCACATCGGAAGTCGACCTGCCCGCGCTCGATCTGATCCTCTCGGCCACCGCTCCCCTGTCACAGAATCTGGCGCGCGAAGTGGAGCAACGCTTCGATACGCAGCTGCAGGAGATCTATGGCTCGACGGAAACGGGCCAGATTGCCTCGCGACGCACCGCCGACACGGTCGAATGGCGGTTGTGGCGGGACGTTCACTTGACGGCGGATACCGAGCGCACCTGGGCGAGCGGCGGCCACATCGAGCAGCGCACACCGATGTGCGATGTCATCGAGATCACCTCTCAGGACCGCTTTCTGCTGCACGGCCGAATGGCGGACCTGGTCAACATCGCCGGCAAGCGCAGCTCCCTGGCCTATCTGACGCATCAGTTGAACGGGATCCCCGGGGTGCTGGATGGCGCGTTCTTTCTGCGCGAGGAGACCGCTGACAGTGCGACGACGGGCATCACGAGAGTCGCCGCGGTCGTCGTCGCTCCCGATCTGGATGCCGCAACGTTGACCGATCACCTGCGCAAGCGCATCGATCCTGTGTTCCTGCCGCGGCCCTTGCTGTTCGTCGACCGCTTGCCGCGCAATGCGACCGGTAAGCTTCCGCATGCCGCGCTGCAGGCGCTTACCTCTGCGCGACGGGGCAACGAGCCGTGACGCGCCGCACTCTGAGCATTCCTGCGGATCATCCGACGTTCGCCGGTCACTTCCCCGGCGCGCCGATCCTGCCGGGTGTAGTGCTGCTGGATGCGGCACTTCACGCAGCCGGTACCGCGATGCCGGCGGTGAACTGGCAGATCGTGACGGCAAAATTCCATAGCGCCGTGCGTCCTGCGGAAGTGTTGACACTCGAACACGAGACTCTGCCCAACGGCACGGTGCAATTCCGCGTACTGCGCCTCGAGAAGCTGGTCGCCAGCGGTACCCTGAAGCCGAGCACCGCGTCCCTGGAGCGACGCGATGGCTAGCGAGCCTGCTGACGCAGGCGCGAAAGCGCAGTCGCGGCTCGCAGAGTGGTCCACGCGGCGGGAGCGCGGCAGCGTCCTTCTGTTGCGGCTCATGACTGTTGTCTCCCTGCGAATCGGCCGGCGCGCGGGGCGTTTCTTTCTTTATTTCATTGCTGCGTATTTCTTCGCGTTTGCTCCGCAGGCGCGCCGCCATTCCTATGCCTACCTGCGCAGAGCCCTGGGACGTCGGGCAACCGCCCGCGACTGGTTCCGCCAGGTGCTCACGTTCGCATCCACCATTCATGACCGCGTTTATCTCGTCAACGCGCAGTACGATCTGTTCGACATCTCGATCGAAGGTCAGCCGCTCGTGGAGCGTCAGCTGGCCGCCGGCCGCGGCGCCTTCCTGATGGGCGCACACCTCGGCAGCTTCGAGGTGACGCGTGCCGCCGGATACCAACGCGCCGGACTGCAAGTGGCCATGGCGATGTATGAGGAGACAGCCAACAAGATCATGGCGAGGCTGGCCGCGATCAATCCAGCCGCCGTACTCGATGTCGTCCACCTGGGTCGCGTGGACGCGATGCTCAAGCTGCACGACTATCTGGAACGCGGTGCGTTCGTCGGCGTCCTTGGAGACCGCACCTTCGGCTCCGAGGAGGGACAGTCGATCGAGTTCCTGGGCGCGCCCGCAAGGCTACCCACCGGTGCCATGCGAGCAGCGGCGGCCCTGCGGCAGCCGGTGATTTTCATGGCCGGGCTGTATCGGGGCGGCAATCGCTATCATGTGGTATTCGAGGAGCTCGCGGATTTCTCCGCCACTCCCGCGGGGGAACGTCATGCCGCACTCCAGGCAGCGATCAGTCGCTACGCCGCCTTGCTGGAGAAGTACTGCCGCAGCGATCCCTATAACTGGTTCAACTTCTACGATTTCTGGGCGGGTGCGCAATGAGGCTGCCGGCGCTCGTGACCCTCATCGCGCTGTTGTTGGGGCCGATGGCGATGGCGGCGGCGCAAACGGATCTCGACAAGGTCATGAGTGCGCTCGCACAACGCAAGCACGGCCACGTGACGTTCGTCGAAGAGAAGTTCATTGCGCTGCTGGACAAGCCGGTCCGGTCCTCCGGGGAACTGCTGTACGACGCACCCGATCGCCTCGAGCAGCGCACTCTGAGCCCGAAGCGCGAAACGCTGGTCCTCCAGAGCGGAGTGGTGACCGCGGACCGGGGCCGCCGCCACTACGTACTGAACCTGCGCCAGTATCCGCAGATCGTGCCGTTCATCGAGAGCATTCGCGCCACGCTCGCGGGCGATCGCGCAGCGCTGGAGCACGTATTCCGGCTGAGCTTCGGCGGAACGTTCGACGGCTGGACGCTCACTCTGGTGCCGCTGGATGAGACGCTCGCGCATACGATCAAGCAGATCGACATCGACGGCACGCAGGCGGCCATCCACAAGGTTCAGATCCTGGAGGCGGACGGAGATCGCTCCGTTCTCACGATCGGCCCCGAAGTGACGGAATGAAGGCGAGCGCCTTCGTTGCTACGTTGCTGTGGGCGGCACTGGCCTTGGCCGCGGCCGCAATCGTTGCGCGCGCGCATTTCACAGCCGACCTCTCGGCCTTCCTGCCGCAGACACCCACGGCGACCCAGCGGCTGCTGGTCAGCCAGCTACGCCAAGGCATCGCATCCCGGCTCATCATTGTCGCCATCGAGGGCGCAGACGCGGCGAGCCGCGCACGAGTCTCCACCGCGATGGCAGCGCAACTGCGCAAGGATGGCCGCTTCACCTCCATCAACAATGGAGATCAGAGCGGTCTGGAGCGGGATCGCGCGTTCCTGTTCGAGCATCGGTATGTGCTCAGTGAAGCGGTCGATGCACAACGCTTCACGGTCGCCGGACTGAGAGAGGCCATCCAGAACACGCTCGACCTGCTCGCCTCTCCCGCAGGGCTGCTGGTGAAGCCTCTCCTGGCCCGCGACCCGACAGGAGAGATGGTGCAGGTGATCGATCAGGTGGGCGCTGGCGAAACACCGCAGACCCAGCAGGGAGTGTGGTCCTCGCGCGATGGCAAACGCGCCCTGCTGGTGGCACAGACGCAAGCCGCAGGTTCTGACACCGACGCTCAGGAGCAGGCGATCGGGGCGATCCGCGCCGCCTACGCGGCCGCGAAGGCGCAGCTCCCAGCGGGGCCCCGCATGGCACTGGAGATGAGCGGACCCGGCGTTTTCTCCGTCTCCGCGCGCGCCACGATCGAACACGAGGTGCTGCGTCTGTCCGTGCTGAGCACTGTGGCGATCGTGGCGCTGCTGCTGGCTGTGTACCGCTCAGTGCCGGCCCTGATCCTCGGGCTGGTGCCCGTAGCCTCCGGCGCACTCGCCGGCGTGGCGGCTGTCGCACTCGGATTCGGTATCGTCCACGGAATCACGCTGGGTTTCGGTATCACGCTGATCGGCGAGTCGGTCGACTATTCCATCTATCTGTTCATCCAGGCGCGCCGCTCGTGGGCCACCATCGGTCTGGGCGTCCTGACGTCGATCTGCGGCTTTGCAGCCCTGCTGCCCTCGAGCTTCCCAGGGTTGCAGCAGCTCGGGTTGTATTCCATCTCCGGGTTGATCACGGCAGCGCTGGTGACGCGCTTCGTGCTTCCACACTGGCTACCTCGCAGTTTTGCGATTCGGGACGTCACTCCGTTGGGCGCCGGGGTAGCACGCGTACTGCAGCGCGCCCACGGCACGGGCTGGATATTGGGAGCCTTGGCCCTGGGGGCGGCAGGCATCCTGTACGTGCACCGGGACTCGCTGTGGAATCGGGAGCTGTCGGCACTCAGCCCCGTCACGCAGGCGGACCAGGACCTGGACGCGCGCCTGCGCGCGGATATCGGGGCACCGGACCTGCGTTTTCTGGTTGTTATTTCCGGCGCACAGAAGGAAGGCGTCCTGGAAGCGGCCGAGCGGGTCGGTCGCCGTCTGGAATCCCTGGCCATGACCGGCGTGATCGGCGGTTTCGAGAGCCCCGCCCGCTACCTGCCGAGTCTGGCCGCGCAGCGTAGTCGTCGCGCAGCGATTCCGGACGCGACGGAGCTGCGCGCCCGTCTGCAACAGGCAACCGCCGACCTGCCGTTGCGTGCCGAGCATCTCGAGCCTTTCCTGAACGACGTTGAGGCCGCCCGCAACCAACCTCCGCTCACACGCAGAGATCTGAACGGGACCTCCATGGCGGCCGGCTACGACTCGATGATGCTCAGCGATCGGGACGGCTGGACGGCGATTCTGCCGCTGCGCGCAGCTACTTCATCCAGCGGCGCATACATCGACATTGACGCGGCCAAGGCAGCCCGTGCGATCGCCGGTCTGGCGCCCGCCGGAACCGTCCTCCTGCTGGATCTGAAGCGCGCCGCCGACGATCTGTACTCCACCTACCTCGCCGAGATCCTGAAGCTGTCGGCTTTTGGCCTGGGTGCGATCGTCGTGCTCCTG
>CAZLYG010000002.1:0-35948 GCA_964563075.1 uncultured Steroidobacteraceae bacterium
TGATGGTGCCGCACATCACCCACTTGCTGACCATCGATGGCAAGGAGCCGCCGCTCAACGCCGCCGGCAAGGCCGAGTACGCCAAGCGGCAGGCGGCGCTCAAGGCCGGCGATCACAAGATCGATCCGGTGAGCGACTGCCTGATGCACGGCACGCCGCGGCTGCTGTATGCGCCGTACCCGTTCCTGATCCTCCAGACCACGCGCAGCGTGGATTTCGTGCACGAGGTCAATCACACCTTCCGCATCATCTACTGGGACAAGACGCTTCCGGATGATCCCGACCCCGACTATCTGGGCTATTCGATTGCGCACTTCGAGGGCGCGACGCTGGTGATCGATACCATCGGCCTGAACGACAAGACGTGGCTCGACTACGCGGGGCTGCCGCACGGCGAGAAGCTCAAGGTGCAGGAGCGCTACACGCTCGCCGATTCCAACACCATCAAGGGCACGGTGAGGATCACCGATCCGGACTTCTACACTGCGCCGTGGACCAGCGCGTTCACGTTGAAGAAGCAGCCGGGCATGGACATGCGGGAAAACGTCTGCAAGGACACCCACCAGATGTGAGTGTCAGGTGTGCGCACCGCGGCCTGCTGCCGCGGTGCGTGTCGTGCGGATCTGTCCTGTGGCGGCGAGGCTGCGTGTTGCCTCGCCGAGCCCGCTCGATGTTCCCCTGCAAGAAAATCTCTCTGGCTCGATGCGACGCTTTCGCACCAGCATAAACGGCTGGTAGATCAACAACATGCGCGCCACGACACCGGTGTCGTGGCGCATCTCCCACGGAATTGACAGCGCTTGACAAGAGGGTTGCCAGGCGTACTATGGGAGCGCTACCATTTTACTGAGAGCGGTTCGTACGTTGGAGTTTTGCGACTTCGGCGCGCACGAGCCTCTCGGTCGGTCCGAGCGAGTGTGCAGGCACTTCGTAGGGGGGGCTGGACGATGTACGCGAACCTGAGGGCGCACAACACCAACGAGCGCGAGCTGCAAAGCGCTCGCCCGAGCGCGTTCGCCGACGCCATTCGCTTCCGCTTTCCAACTCCTGATGCACCCGAGTCGAGGCGTCGCGAGCGATCGCACGCATAGCCGCGCTGCCCAAGCAAACACCACGAGGGGATGGGTTCAATGAAGAGTACAGTTGCCAACGATCGAATCCGCAGTGTCGTGCGCACCGTTCTGCGAGGCGTGTCGACACTGTCCCTGGGCGCCCTAGCCGCACCGGTTCTCGCGCAGAACGGCGCGCAGACGACCCCGGCTCCGAACGCAACTCCGGGGAGCGAGCCGCTGCAGGAAGTCACGGTGACCGGCATCCGGGCATCCTTGCAACGCAGCCTCGACATCAAGCAACAGTCCGTCGGGGTCGTGGACGCGATTTCTGCCGAGGACATCGGTCAGTTCCCCGATGCGTCGATCGGAGCGGCAATCGCGCGCATCCCCGGCGTCACCGTGGACCGTGGCTCGGTCAACCTGATGACGGCCGCCGGCGCGGCGACCTCGACCGGTCAGGTCACGGGCGTGACCGTCCGCGGCTTCGGCTCACAGTTCAACGAGATCCTGAGCGACGGCCGCCAGATTGCTTCGGGCCTCGGGCAGAACTTCGACTTCAGCGCCCTGAGCGCCGACTGGGTCAACGAGGTCCAGGTGCTGAAGACTCCGGATTCGACCCTCTCGACCGGCGCCCTCGGCGCGACGCTGAACGTCAAGTTCCCCAACCCGCTCGACCACCCCGGCCTGCAACTGCGCGGCAACGTCTCGGCAAACCTCTACGAGAACGACGGCGGTGTTCGACCGAACTTCGCCGCTCTCTTCAGTGACACGTTCGCCGATGACACCCTTGGCTTCCTGGTCGCCGGCGACTACCACGACTCGCACGTGACCACTCACCACCTGGACGTCGTCGGATGGGAGGGAACGCACCTGCCCTGCTCGTCGCTTGCGGGCAACTTCAATACCGCGTTCGGCAGCACCAGCTGCGCGCTGACCGGTGCTGCTGCGGCGGCGGCAGACAAAGCCTCCGGCACGACTGCCATGAGCGCGGCACCGAGCTGGTTCCCACAGGACATGGCGATGTATTACGAGCGCGCTGACGAGCGTCGCAAGGATCTGCGCGTGTCGCTGCAATGGCACCCTTCGGATGCGCTGCTCGTCACGATCGACGACAACTACTCCTCTTCCGATGATCACCAGGACCGGTTTCAGTTCAGCACCTGGTTCGGCGGACAGCCGAATGCGACGTTGGACAACAACGGCACCATCAGCAGCTTCGCGTATACCGGGCCCACCGACTTCAACTCGTTCGTCGCCGACAACTACATCGTCACCAACACGCCCGGCCTGAACGTGAAGTGGACGATCAACGACAGCCTGTCGGCGGAGCTGGATGCGGCGCAGAGCCTCTCGCGGCTCAACCCGAACCACACCCTGACCGACATCGATGTGGACACGGGCTACGGCTCGAGCACCGGCGGCACCAACAACTACACCGGCGGGCTCGTCCTGCCCGGCAACAGCAACACCCTGCCGTACTGGTCCGCATACGGGCCGAACAACAACGCCGCCAACTTCTTCGGCAACAACCCGTACATCATCGGCTCGCATGTCGTGCCGGAGCAGTCGCAGCGCAACTCCGATCGCATCACGCAGGCGAAGCTCCAGGTTACGTGGAAGAGCGGCAGCACCAGGGTCACGGGCGGCCTGCAGTACCTGGATGACAGCTTCGAGGGCACCGAGTACGACAGCTTCTCCTTCAACGGCTCGAACAACAACTGGCAGCTGTGGAGCGGCTACGGAGCGGCCTCGGGCAATACGGACGGCGTGGCAATTCCGCAGAACCTGATCACGCCCATCAGGCTGCCGAACTTCATTCCGGGGCTGAACGGCAGCGGCAACCTGCCTCCGGGTGTGAACCTGTACAACCCCTACGCGGTAATGGCCTACCTCGAAACGAAGCCGATCAACGCCGACTTCGCGCAGACCAACGGCTATCCGACGCCGACCTATCCCAACCAGACCGGGCTGCCCCCCATCAATCTGTGTCCGGGTTGCGTGAACAACATCGAGCGCAAGAACTACGCGCCCTTCCTCACCGCCGAGGACACTTTCGACCTGGGTGGAATGTCGCTGAAGGGGATCGTGGGCTTCCGCTATCAGAAGACCGACATGACCTCGGAAGGCCTGTTCGCGCAGCCCTCCGGCGCGGCCGTTCCGGCCGGCGACCCGACCGCGTACAACTTCGATTTTGCCCCAGCCCAACTGGTCGCGGTCGACAGCTCGTATGGCTATTTCCTGCCGTCCCTGGACCTGAACCTGCTGGTGCGGCCGGATCTCAAGGTGCGCTTCGACTACTCGAAGACGGAGTCCGCACCCCTCAACAACAACCTGAAGCCGAACACGACCTACGGCGGACGTGTGAACGCGCTGGTGGCGACCTCGGGCAACCCGAAACTGCTGCCTTATCTGTCGCAGAACGTCGACCTGGGCGCGGAGTGGTACTACGGCAGCAACGACTACGTGTCCGTCGACGGGTTCTTCAAGCACATCACGCAGTTCCCGACCCAGGGCACGACCTTGATCACCGTGCCGATCAACGATCCGAGCCCGAGGTCGACGAACTTCGGCAAGCCGATGGTTTTCGTGGACACCATCCAGGTAAACGGCGAGGCCGCCAACGTCGACGGCATCGAGGCGACCTGGCAGCAGATGCTGGCGTATGGCTTCGGCTTCCAGATCAACGGCACGTACGCGCACACCAACAAGCCGTTCAATCCGTACAACATCGAGAACGGGCAGACGCAGTTCGCCCTGCCCGGTATCGGCAACTCGGCCAACCTGATCGCCTTCTACCAGAACTACGGCTTCCAGGCGCGGCTCGCCGTGCAGTGGCAGGGCCGGCAGTTCCTGCAGTTCGGCCAGGAGCAGAACGGCTCGGCGTTCGGCTCGGAGCCGACGTTCCTCGAAGCGTCGACCGAAGTCGACTTCAGCTCGAGCTACGACATCAACGACCACGTGAGCGTGTTCTTCGAGGCGCTGAACCTCAGCGACACCGAGTACCACACGACCGGTCGCTTCAGCAATCAGCTGCTGAACGCGGTCGATTATGGACGGTCGTACACGGTGGGGGCGCGCGCGAAGTTCTAGCCGCAAGCCGCCGCCGGCATCTGGCATTGGGGGCCGCCTTCGGGCGGCCCCTTTGTCTGTGACCGCGATGTGATAACGTTCCGCGTGGCATTTCCCGAAGAGCATCGATAGTGGTTCAACCAGTGCGCTCGGTCGTCATAGTCGGTGGCGGGACCGCCGGCTGGCTCACTGCCGGCATCATCGCCGCGCGCCACCAGGCCCGGATCAAGGCCAACGGCTTCTCCGTGACGCTGATCGAGTCCCCGGACATCAAGATCATCGGCGTGGGTGAGGGAACGTGGCCCACCATGCGCGCGACCCTGGAGAAAATGGGCGTGTCGGAGACGGAGTTCTTCCGCCAGTGCGATGCGTCTTTCAAGCAGGGGGGGAAGTTTGCGGGGTGGACGACAGGCGCCGCCGACGATGCCTACTACCATCCGTTGATGCTTCCGCACGGGTTCTCCCAGCTCAACCTCGTGCCGCACTGGTTGCGCGAAGGACAAGCACGCAGCTTCTGTGATTTCGTCTCACCCCAGGGCCGGCTGTGCGATGCGGGCCTCGCGCCCAAAGTCATCACCAGTGCCGAGTACAAGGGCCTCGCCAACTACTCCTACCACCTGGATGCCGGCAAGTTCGCGCCCTTTCTTGCGCAGCACTGCACGCGCAAGCTTGGTGTCCGCCACGTTCTGGCGGACGTCGTCAAGGTCAATCAGCGCGAGTCGGGCGACATCGAGAGCGTCTCGACCCGGCAGGCCGGCGACATTCCCGGCGATCTGTTCGTGGACTGCAGCGGTTTCGCGGCGCTGCTGATCGGCAAGACGCTCGGCGTCGGCTTCAAGGACTGCGGCGACGTCCTCTTCTGCGATACCGCACTCGCCGTCCAGGTGCCCTTCGATTCGCCCGACGACCCCATGGCATCCCAGACCATTTCGACGGCCCAGGACGCCGGCTGGATCTGGGATATCTGCCTGCCTACACGGCGCGGCGTCGGTTATGTCTACTCGAGCCGGCACACGACGGAGGAAGCCGCGCGCGTGCGGCTGTCGCAATACCTCGGCCCTAAACACCAGCACCTCACGGCGCGCAAGATCCCGATCCGCTCGGGGCATCGCGAGATCTTCTGGAAGAACAACTGCGTGGCGACAGGCCTGGCCGGCGGCTTCCTCGAGCCGCTGGAATCCTCGGCTATCGTGCTCGTCGAGCTGTCGGCCAAGCTGCTGGCGGAGCAGATGCCCGCCAACCGCGAGGTGATGGACATTGTCGCGCGGCGCTTCAACGAGGTGACGATGTACCGTTGGGGCCGGATCATCGATTTCCTGAAGCTGCATTACGTGCTCACGAAGCGTACCGACAGCGCTTTCTGGCGTGATAACGTGGACCCGGCGACGGTGCCGGATCGGCTGCGCGACCTGCTGACGCTCTGGAGCTACCACTCGCCCTGGTTCTTCGACGAGTTCGATCGCCTGGAGGAGGTTTTCCCGGCGGCGAGCTATCAGTACGTGCTGTACGGAATGGGCTTCCGCACCGAGGTTGCACCCGAGGATACGGTGGATACCGCCGCGGCGGCGGCCCGTCTGCTGCGCGAGAATGAGAGAATCACGGCCGAAATGAGCTCGCGCCTGCCGAAGAACCGCGACCTTTTGAAGAAAATCTACGAATACGGGCTGCAGCCGGTATGACGCAAATCGTTCCGCTCAACAGCCAGACGCACCGCTCGCTCAAGGTCGACGCGCGCGCGTCGGCCCTTTACGGCGACAATCAGCGGTTCGTGCAGGTGATCGTCAACGAGTTTCCCCATCTGCTCGTGCACTATCCGATCCTGTTCGCGAAGAACGCCACCACCGGCCAGTTCTTTTGCGGCGCGATGCTCGGGTTCGAAGAGGGCGAGAACGTCTTTCTCCAGGAGTGGCAGGAACGGGAATTCTACCGTCCGCTCAGCCTGCAACGTGTCCCGTTTTATGCCAACGGGCCGGATCTGGCGATCGATCTCGATCACCCGCGCGTGGGCGCCGCAGACGGCAAGGCGCTCTTCGACGATCACGGGCAGCCGACCCGGTACTTGCAAAGCATCATCTGGGCCTTCCAGGACCTCAAGGCGGGCATCGAGGTCACCCAACACTTCATCGCGCGGCTGCTGGAGCTCAAGCTCATCGAGCCGATCGACGTGGAGGCCGGGTTCGACGATGGCACCATTCACAACTGCGTCGGCCTGTACAGCGTCAACCAGGACACCCTGAGCCGGCTGCCCGACGAGGCTGTCATCGAGCTGTTCCGGCGCGGTTACCTGCGTCTCATCGACTTCATGATCGCCTCCCTCAAGCAGTTCCCCATCCTGGCGCGCAAGAAAAATGGCCGCATCCTCAAGGCTACCGAAGGTCTCGCGGGCGTGCGGGCGCCGGCCTGATCCGCAGCGCTCCAGGGCCATCCGCACCGCAGCCCATGAGCCGTTCGCCTGAAGAGATCGCCGCCCGGGAGCTCACGCGCGAGCGCTTTCTGAACGAGGTGGTGCCCGGTTGTCAGCCTGTGGTCCTGCGGGGCGTGATTGGTGACTGGCCCGTCGCACGGGCCGCAAGCGAGTCGCCTCGCGCGCTCATCACCTACCTGGCAGGGTTCGATACGGGTGCACAGGTCGAGGTGTTCTTCGGCGACCCGGCAATCGCGGGCAAGTACTACTACGGCGCGGGCCTGAAGGGATTCAACTTCGAGCGCCGCACGATGAAACTCCTCGATGCGCTGCAAGCGATCATCGCTGCCATCGAGCGCCCGGGCGAGAGATCGGTCTATGTCGGGTCGGTGCCGTGCAGGGATTGCCTGCCGGGATTCGCGGCCGGCAATCCGATGCCCCTGCTCGCGCCGGACAGCTCGCCACGCATCTGGCTGGGCACTGCGGCCAACGTGTCCAGCCACTACGACACCTTCGACAACCTGGCCTGCGTATTCGCGGGACGGCGGCGTTTCACGCTCTATGCGCCCGAGCTCATCGGCAGCCTCTACGTCGGGCCCATCGACAACACGATGGCCGGGGCTCCCGTGAGCCTGGCTGCGTCCTCAGCTGCAGACGATGCGCGCTTTCCGTTGTTCAACGAAATCAGGGACCAGGCCTGGGTGTGCGAGCTCCAAGCCGGCGACGCGCTCTATCTGCCGAAGCTCTGGTGGCACCAGGTCGAGTCGACGGCGGCCTGCAATGGGCTGATCAACTACTGGTGGGATGCGTTTGCCCTCGGACCGGACGCGCCCTACACGAGCCTGCTGCTTGCCATGATTACGATCGCGGAGCGACCGCCCGGGGAGCGGCGGGCCTGGAAGGCGTTCTTCGATCACTACGTTTTTCGCAGTCAGGGCCATCCGCTCGCTCACCTGCCGGCAGAGCAACATGGCGTGCTGGGGTCGCTGAAACCGGACAACTACGCCAAAATCCGCGCGAGGATCATGCAGCTGCTGCGCGGCCGGTGACGGCTGGGGTTGCGCGAGGCGCACGATCGGTGGGGCGGGTGGTGAGGCCGCGGGCCGACGGCCGGGCGCATCGTTACGGCAGAGGCGCCGCGGGCCGACGGCTGGCGCGTCGCTACGGTGGCGGCGCCGCGCAATGCTGGGCGACAAAATCCTGGTGAGGCGGCATGGTCGCGGCGCACCGCTCGACAATGGCCCTGATCTCATCGAGCGCTTTCTGGGCCTCTTCGGCGGTGAGGCCCTCTGCCAACGGATCGTAGCCGCGTGGCTGTACCCCGTGACCGGTCAGCAGGTACAGCCAGCTCTGCGCGGGGAAGAGCTCGTTCTCGTCGCGTACGATGCGGCCGTAACTCGAGAACAGCTCGAGGCGCTCCTGCAGACTCTCTGGCAGGGCCATGTTGCGGCAGTAATCCCAGAACTCCCCCGCCCGCTCCGTGCGGTTGTAGTGCACCACCAGGTAATCGCGGATGCGCTCGTACTCGAACGCGACCTGACGGTTGTAGCGGTCGATCTCCGACTGCCTGAAGTGGCGGTCGGGGAAAGCGTTCACAAACAGGGAGATGCCCCGATAGATCAGGTGGATGCCCGTTGACTCCAGCGGCTCGAGAAACCCCGCGGACAGGCCGATCGCCAGGCAATTCCGGTTCCACGCGACCCGCCGCCGCCCCGTCGTGAATCGCAACGGCAGCGGATCGCGGATCGCGCGGCCCTCGAGGCTCGACATCAGTGTTTCCTGCGCGCGCGTGTCGTCCATGAACTGGCTGCAGTAGACATAACCGTTACCCACCCGATGCTGCAGTGGAATACGCCACTGCCAGCCGACATCGCGAGCAGCGGCAACCGTGTGCGACGAGAATGGGCCCGTCCGCTCGCAAGCCACCGCGACTGCGCGGTCGCACGGCAGCCAACGCGTCCAATCCTCATAACCGCTCTTCATCGCCCCCTCGATCAGCAGTCCGCGGAAGCCGGTGCAGTCTATGAAGAGGTCACCCTCGATTTGCTCGCCGCTCTCGAGCGTCAGCGATGCGATGAAGCCATCCTCGGGCCGGAGCGCGACGCTCTTGAGCTTGCCTTCGGTGCGAACGACGCCGCGCTTCTCCGCGTAGCCTCGCAGATAAGCGCCGAGGCGAGTGGCATCCAGATGCAGAGCATAGGTGATCGTTTGCAGCGGTGAGCGCTCAATGTTGACCGGGCGCATGAACCTGGCCTGCCGCGCCGCTACCGCCTGCAATGAATATTCTTCGAGCGGCCGCGCATGGCCGCTGTCGCGGCGCTTCAGCCAGTATGCGGAGAACTCGATGTTCTTGCTCGGCACGCCGGTCGGCCCGAAGGGGTGAATGTAGGAGTGTCCGGGCCGCGTCCAGTCCTTGAACTCGATACCCAGCTTGAAAGTCGCCTGGGTGTGGCGAATGAGGTCGTCCTCATCGATACCGAGGAGTCGGAAGAAGGGGATGATCGGCGGGATCGTCGACTCGCCGACGCCCACCGTGCCGATCTCGGCCGACTCGATGAGCCGGATGCGGCAGTTCAGATGGCGCAGCAGCCGGGTCAAAGCCGCTGCGGACGCCCATCCGGCGGTTCCTCCCCCGAGGATGACGATATTGCGGATGGGATCGATCGGCACGTTGTCGGTATTTTCTCATCCCATGACACCCTTCGGCTACCGGGAACGTGGCCCTGCGGCATGGGCCGTCGTGCCTTCGCGGCCGAACTCGAATCGCACCAGCCAAACCCGGGCCTGCTCATCCGAGGGCGCGAACTTCCACTTGCGGGCTGCCTGGGTGGCGAGCCGTGCGAAGTAATGACTCGGCCCCGGGTCATCGAGAGTGTCACTGACGACCGTGCCCGACCTGTCGACAGTAACCCTCACGGCCACTCTGATGTGTCCATGAATGGTGTCGCGTGCACCCCTGGAAGGTTTGGGGATCTCTTCATGCAGCACGCCGGAGGCTCGATTGGCACCCGCTGCCTTCCTGGCGGCCGATGCAGCAGAGGCTCGCGAGCGCTCGGCGGACTCTCCGGATGCTGACGGCTGACCCGCCCGGGCACTTTCGCCCGGGGCTGATTCTCCTGGTTGCTTGTTGTCCTGGGCGGGCTTGTTGTCCTCGGCGGGTGGCGCCGCCCATGAGGCATTGGCAGGCGGCGGCGAACCTTCACCCCGTGGGATGAAACGCACGGCTGCCCAGGCGGCAACGCCCACAGCGACGATACCCAAAATTGCGGAGACGAGCCGCGTATTTCCGACTCGCTGCGCCTCCAAAGGAGTCGCCTGCGGACGCGCTCTTCGTGGGCGCGGCGCCATTCGGTCCGAATCTCGGGCTTCCGGGGGACGCAGCGCACGTGACGTCATTCGCTCCGATGCGACTACCCGCTCGGGAGCTGCGGTCGTGCGCTCGGAGGCTGTCACTGCTCGCTGTGACGCGGTCGCACGCCCCGACGCCGCGGCCGAAGGGCGCTCGGAGCCCGTACCTGGCCCCGCTGCCGTCACGCCGCCCGCTGCCATCGCACCGCCCGATGCCATCGCACCGCCAGATGCCATCGCACCGCCCGCTGCCGTCACGCCGCCCGCTGCCGTCGCGCCGCCCGCTGCCGTCGCGCCGCCCGACGCAGCTCGCTCGGCTGCGGCAGTTCGCGTGGAAGCCGCCGCGGCTACTCGCTTCGAGAGAGCGTTCACGTTGCCGGAGAGCCAGGACGATAACTCCGTGACGTCCGGACGACGCGATGGCATATGGCTGAGGCACAGACGTACCGGTTCTGTAAATGTCGGCGCGAAATCCGGCGGCAGCTCCAACTCGTTCCGACTCCACGAAGGTGGTCGTTGTGTGAGCGCTTCGACGAGCGTCACACCGAGCGCCCATATGTCCACCGCCGTTGTGAAGATCTCGCGCTCCATCTCGGGAGCGTCGTACACGGAGGGCGTAGCGATGTTGGCAGTCGCCTCGCTGGCGGGACGAATCGTGTCGCTGGCCAGTTTCAACTGATCTCCGACCACGAGGATGTTGGTTGGCTTCAGCTGCCCCTGCACCAATTTTCGCCCGTGCAGGAAAGACAACGCGTCCAGCGCCGGAATCAGCATCTCGCGCGTCTCGTCGGCGGTCAACGCACGATGCGGAAGAACCTCCGCGAGGGTCTGGTCGGCGTACTCCATCACCAGGAACAGGAAGTGCCGCTCGCCCAGCTGGCAGCGCCCAGTTTCATAGAGCCGGATCAGCCGCGGATGTGGCAGGTCGATCGCGGCCCGCCAGTGCGCCAGCTGTGCCTCGACGAGGGAGGGAATGGCGGGCACCAACTTGAGCGCGGCTTTGCGCCCCTCGCCGGAGCGGAGCTCGGTCAGAAATACGCCGCTGTGATCCGAGGCGCCGAGGACGCGCTGCAACGCAAATGTGCCATCGATGACGTGCCCTTCCCACGGGGCCCAGACCTCGCTCATCGGTAATCCTTCTCCTCCTCACACACGCTGGAAACGATATCACCAAGCGCCCGGCTCGGACGCAACCCGTGTCGCCATTCGCAGTCAGTTTGTCGGGTATGCTCGGCCCATCTCCACCACGAGTGAAGGGCGCGCATGAAAACCCCAAGCGTATCCCGGCGCGAATTTCTGCAGCTTTCGGCCGGATCCCTCGGGGCCTGCGGAGCAGCATCCCCTGCTGCGCAGCAGCGGGGAGAGAAAGCGCTGTCTGTCGTCATCGA
Organism: uncultured Steroidobacteraceae bacterium; assembly: GCA_964563075.1. GTDB lineage: Bacteria > Pseudomonadota > Gammaproteobacteria > Steroidobacterales > Steroidobacteraceae > 13-2-20CM-66-19. Next base: position 11,262 of record CAZLYG010000002.1, read on the forward strand.
TCCCGCGTTCAGTTCCAGCGCACCGGTGATGCTGGCGGTCCAGGAGCTGGGTGGAGCACTGGCCGAGCGCGGCTTTGCACTGCGGCAGGCGCCGTCAGTCGAGCAGGCGGCTGCGTTTTGCATCCTGGCAGCAGCGCCAAACCTGCCGCTCGCGTCCGCGACGTTGCAGCGAGCCGCAGCACAAATCCCGCGCAAGGCCGAATCACTGGCCATTGTGGCCTCCGCATTCAACGGGCGACCCGGCGTGCTGGCCTGCGGAAGCGATGCGAGAGGTCTGACGTACGCGATCCATGAGTTGGCCGACCGCGTGCGGCACACTCCCGATCCGCTCATCGCCCTGCAGCCATCCAAGCCTGTCGAGGAGGAGCCGTTCTCCGAGGTCCGCGGCGTCGGACGACTATTCGTCAGCGAAGTCGAAGACCGGCCCTGGTTCGAGGACCGTGCATTCTGGCCGCCCTATCTGTCCATGCTGGCAGCGCAGCGCTTCAACCGCCTGCACCTCGCTCTGGGCATCGGGTACGACTCCCTGGAGGGAGTGACTGATGCCTACATGCTGTTCGCGTATCCCTTTCTGCTATCCACACCGGGTTACTCGGTGCGGGCCGTGAATCTCGCTGACGACATACGGGAGCGCAATCTGCAGCTACTGCAGTTCATCAGCAGCGAGGCCGTCGCACACGGTCTCGATTTTCAACTGGGAATCTGGACGCACGGCTACCAATGGCCCCACAGTCCGCAGGCCACCTACACCATCGAAGGCCTGACCCCTGAGACGCACGCTGCGTATTGTCGCGACTCCCTGGCGACCCTGTTGCGGTCCTGTCCAGCCATCAGCGGTGTGACGCTGCGCACTCACGGCGAGAGTGGCGTGCGCGAAGGAAGCTACGCATTCTGGCGCACCGTGTTCGAGGGAGCTGCACAATGCGGCAGAAAGGTGGAGATCGACCTTCATACCAAAGGCCTGGATCAGGAAATGATCGAGGGTGCGCGCGCGACCGGTCTGCCCGTGCGATTGTCACCCAAATACTGGGCGGAGCACGTGGGCATGCCTTATCAACAGGCCGCGATCCGCGAGCTGGAACAGCCCCCCGCCAGGCTGGACGCACCCCGTAACCTGCAAACGCCACCTGAGCACGAACAGGCATTCTTCGCTCTGAGTACCGGAACGCGCAGCTTCACCCGTTACGGCTACGCCGACTTCCTGCGCGAGAGTCGCCGTTACAGCGTCATGTTTCGCGTCTGGCCGGGCACTCATCGCATGCTGCTCTCGGGTGACCCCCGAACGACGGCCGCACATGCACACGCGCTCCGCTTTTGCGGCAGCGCGGGCGCGGAGATCTTCGAGCCGCTTTCATTCAAGGGCCGCCGCGGCTCCGGGATACCCGGCGGCCGCTGCGCGTACGCAGACGAGAGCCTCAACCCCGCTCAGGATTGGCAGAAGTTCGAATACACCTACCGGCTGTGGGGCCGTCTCCTCTACAACCCGGAGACAGATCCCGATACCTGGCGCCGTTTCCTGCGCAAGCGCTTCCACACCGCTGCGCCGTTCGTCGAAGCCGCCCTTGGCAACGCCTCACGCATCCTGCCTCTCGTGACCACGGCACATCTGCCCTCCGCGGCGAACGACACTTACGTACCCGAGCTCTACACCAATCAACCGATCGCGGACGAGAGTGCGCACCATCCCTATGGAGACACGCCGTCGCCGAAAGTATTTTCCAACGTCAGTCCGTTGGACCCGCAGATGTTCTGCGGTTGCAGCGCCTATGTCGAAGAGTTGACAGCGCAGAAGCGCAGCGGCCGCCATTCTCCGATCGAGGTAGCGCGCTGGCTGGATGAGCTGGCTGCGGCCGCGACCCACCATCTCGCGCTTGCAACACATGGTGGCCCCGCGGGCAGTGCGGAACTGCGCAGAGTGGCGATCGACGTGCAGATCCAGGCCGGCCTGGGCAGATTCTTCGCTGCCAAGCTGCGCAGCGGGGTGCTCTATGCGCTCTACGCCCGCTGCGGCAGCCGCTCGGCCCTCGAGCAGTCGTTACAGGAATATCGACGAGCCCGCGCGTTTTGGGCACAGGTGGCGCACGGGGCGGGCAAGGTGTACCTATCCGACATCACCATCGGTCCTCTGCCGCACCAGCGAGGGCACTGGCTGGATCGACTACCTGCGATGGATGCGGATATCGAGGCGATGGCCCGGCAACTGGTGGCCGGGGGTCAACGGCCAGGCTCAATTGCCGGGGGTCAACGGCCAGGCTCAATTGCCGCGGGTCAACGGCCGGATTCCATCGCCGCGGGTCAACCCCCGGGCTCCATCGCCGCGGACCCAGCGGCAGGCCCCGCGACGGGGCCGCGACTGAGCGCCATCGCCACCGTTCTGGCTGACCGCTCTCCTGTTACCTCGGCCATCCGGCATGTGCCGCCTGAGCACTTCGCGGCGGGTGCACCCCTCGATGTGGCCCTCTCCGTGCCGCAGGAACTGCATCCGAATGCGGTGCTGCTGCATTACAGACATGTCGATCAGGCCGAGGACTATCAGGTGGCGCAGCTCCAGGAGCACGCGGGCGAGTACCGTGCGAGCATCCCGGGAAGCTACACAGCATCGAGCTATCCCCTGCAGTACTTTTTCGAGCTGCAGCTGCAAGGCTCGCACACCGAGCTCTATCCGGGGTTCGGGCCGGAGCGGACTCGGCAGCCGTATTTCGTCGTGCGGCTTACTGAGCCGCGCGGCGCTGCTTAGCGGGCCAATCGCCCTGCGACTCGACGGAAACCGCGTTCCACTTCTCCCACAGCTCCAGCCGTTGGGAGTATTCCGTCCGCGTCAGCGGCAAACCGACGGTGCCGAAGAAAATGCGCAGCGGCGGGTCCTGCGCGTCGACGACTTTGAGAATGGCCGGGCCGGTCGCCTCAGGGTCGCCGGGGATGTTCTTGCTGCGCCACGCCGCCATCGCGCTGCGCACGCCCTCGTAAGCCGGCAACGGTGTCGCCCTGCTGGCCGAGGCGCTGCCCCAATCCGTCGCATATCCCGCCGGCTCTACCAGGGTGACCTTGATCCCGAACGAAGCGACCTCGGCGGCCAGTGACTGGCTGAAACCCTCCAGTGCCCACTTCGAAGCGTGATAGAGGCCGACGGTTGCGAACGCGTTGACTCCGCCGATCGAGGATACCTGGATGATGTGCCCCCCGGACTGTGCCCGCATGATCGGCAATACGGCTTGCGTCACCCACAATGCGCCGAAGAAGTTGGTTTCCATCTGCGCTCTGGCTTCCGCCTCGCTCACCTCTTCGATCGCGCCGAACAGACCGTAGCCGGCGTTGTTCACGGCCACATCGATGCGACCGAAGCGCTCCTGCGCCTCGGCAACCTTTGCCGCAACGGCGGCTTTGTCAGTCACATCCAGCGTCAGCGCCGCCACGCGATCGCCATAGCGTGCCACCAGGGGATTCAGCGTCTTGACGTCCCGAGCGGTCGCCGCGACCCGGTCCCCGCGAGCCAATGCGGCCTCTGCCCAAATGCGCCCGAAGCCCTTCGACGTTCCCGTGATGAACCAAACCTTGCTCGCCATCTTGACTGCTCCTGCTGAACCGTGTGCCGTACGATTCCCATATTAACGTCCGGCAGCTGCGCCGCGTGCCTATTTCGAGGGAGGGCAACCGTCTACGAAGAGCAGTGTCAACAGCTTCTGCTCGGGGGTGGCCGACGGGCCCGCTGTGCGCTGACGGAGCAACCGAGCGTGACGGTAAGCGCGCTCCAGCAACACGCGCAGGCGTCGCAACACGTTGCGGCGGCTCAGGCGTGACACGGAACCAACAGAGCGACGGCGCGTCTTACAGGGCGTCTGCCACACCGATTGCAGGAAGGCAGCTGGTGAGTCTGTTGTTTGGAGGAATTATCATGAGTGCGGTTACCACACTATCGCGCTCCGCTGAAACGGCGGCGTACGGTGGCTTGATCGATGCTCTGGGCGGAATCGCCGCGGCGGTTCTGGCCATCATCGGATTGACAGGATTCGACCCGCAGGGAATGGCCGGCATCGCCACTATCGTGTTCGGCGCTGCTCTGGTCGTTCAAGGGGGCACCATCCTGACTGAATACACGCAGATTGCGTCGCAGTCTGTCGATGGCATGCCCGCCACTTCGCTCGGTGCGGATGGCGTGTCGGCGATGTTTCTTGTCGGCGCCGGCGGCATCGTGTTGGGTGTTCTCGCGCTGCTCAACATCGCCCCCACGGGATTGATTGCTGCTGCCGTCATCGCCTACGGCAGCGCACTGTTGCTCAGCAGCAGCGCGGTCAGGCAGCTCTACATGATGCAGGGCAGCCTGCAAAGCCTCGTTGCGCCGCGCTCCGGCAATGAGCTGATCGCGGGACAGATGGCGACCGGGTCGACCGGCGTGCAGCTGATGGCGGGACTCGCCTCGGCCGTGCTGGGGATCCTGGCGGTGGCCGGCAACGCGCCGCTGTTGCTGTCGCTGGCCGCCCTGCTGGTGCTCGGTGTCACGGTTCTTCTGACCGGGAGCACGCTGAGCGGGCTCATTCTGAGCTTCATGCGGCCGGCTGCGACAATGACGACACGGCGGCCGAGCGTGTAGGCGAGCCAGGTGTGCCGTGGCGCGCACGACTTGAGTCGTGCGCGCCTTGGTGCGTCGGCGGGGAGTGGCCACGCGGCCGCGAATCAAACGGCCGCGCCCCACATCAGTTACCGGTTCGCCGCTCACGTGAGTCGCCGGTTTGTCCCCTCAGGTGAGTCGCCGGTTTGTCGCCTTCGCGAGTCACCGGCTTGCCGCCTTGCGCTTCGGCCGGAAGGCCAGGAAAACATTGCCGGGGCTTTGCGTCGGCATCAGTCCATAGCCGCAGTTCACGAACACGTAGCCGTTGGCCGCCACGATCGACGCATTGTCGATCGCGCCGCCTTTACCGGGCACTCCGTTGGCGGTCGCGTAGTCGCGCGCGGTGTCGTACTGGAAAAGCAGCTCACCGGTTGTGGCATCGAAAGCCCGTAAGAAGCCTCGAGGCTGCCGACGACAACTGCGCCGTCCACAACCGTGGCCGCACCGGACAGCCCGGTGCCGCCAGCGCAATTCTTCACGCGAGTCGCCCGATCGCCGCTGCAATCGCCGCGAGGCTCGAACGACCATTCGACGTGCCCGGTATCCACATTCACTGCGTGCAGCCCCGCGACCTGCCCGGGCCCCGGTTTACCATCTTGGCCCGTCAGCACGCTCACGGGTGCAAACGCGCTTGCCATCGAACGCAATGCCCCAGTGGATGCCGCCGAGCACGGAGCCGGGACCGAAATTGCGACTCCAGACAACCTTCCCCGTATCCGCATCGAGCGCGTAGAGCCAACTGGACTTCTGCCCCGCGATCACCAGGTCGCGCCCGTTCGGGCGATTGACGAAGATGGTCGATGCGCCGAAGTCCGCATCCAGGAACACACTGTTCTTGGGCGGGCAATTCAGGCCATCGCGGTTGCGCGCGCAGCCGGTGAGGAAAATATCGTTGGCGGTGGCCTGGACAACACCAACACACGCGGCTGACATACCGCAGGGCGCTCTGAAAAAAAAAGGCCGCGCGCAGCTCCCGTCCCCGGTTGCGGGGGCCGCTTACGGAACCCGCCGGCGGTATCAGTGGTTAGTCAGGTGAAGTCGACGGGTTTCAAACAGGAGCTTGTCAGGATGGGTTGCGCAGTTGCCAGAGCAGCCGGTTTGGCGAAGGCGCTCATCACAGGCTGTGTTGTCGGTGCCACAATGATGGTCACACATGCAGCCAGCGCGGGTGACCTGCGACACTCGTCGTCCAACGCCGTGCGCAATCTCGCGGCCAATGCGCCGTCTCGTGTTGGACAAAACTCCGTGCGCAATGAGCGCCACCGCCGTAAGCATCAATATGCTGTAGCGCTGCCGCCGCGAGCGATGCGTCCAGCAAGTACGCCGGCTGCGGCTGGCGGGCCGGCGGCACCGTCAAAACCCAAGGCGGACTTCACCGGCGAGCAGCGCCTCGGTGTCGCATCCTTCTATGCGGACAACTTCGGCGGCAAGCCGATGGCGGATGGCGTACCGATGAACCTCGAAGGTAACAATGCCGCGAGCCGCACCCTCCCCCTGGGCACGAAGGCCAAAGTGACCAACCTCGAGACGGGCAAGAGCGCCACCGTGGTCATCGAGGATCGTGGCCCATATGTCGACGGACGCATCGTCGATCTGTCTCCGGGTACGGCCCGCAAGATCGGTATAACTCGACGCCAGGGAATCTCGAAGGTCGTGGTTGCACCGATCACGGTGCCGCAACCTGACGGTACCGTGAAACTCGGTGCTGCCGCGCGTGGCACCAATACGCCCGTGCGCGAGGCCTCGCTGGGCGGGTCCGTGCACGCGCGCTAGGTGGCCGTCCCAGCGCACGCTCCATGCGCCGCGCTAAAACTGAAAGTTGATGTGACTGTCCTGCGGGATCGAGAAGTCATAGCCCTTCGTGAATCCGATCCAACGCGCCAGGAACAGGACGGTGATCCACAGGAGGATCGACACGGCGCCGGCAACCCGGCCCGCGAGAGGCGGCGGGACATTCAGGTCCCAGGCACCTACCGTTCTGAAGGTGATGCCCTGAAAGATCGTCATGTTCACACCGGCGGCGATCAGCGTAAGCATCTTGAAGCGGAACGCGGCGTTGCCCACATAGGTGTGCGCGTTCGCTGCGAACATGAGCACGCCGGCGACCAAGGCGACCGCGAATGCGCCCCACGTCAATCGCAGCATCTCATGCGAGATCACGGTAAAACGTCGCTTCGTGTCCGGCAAACCCAGCAGCCGCAGGTCGACGATGAATATCGTGCCGAAGAGTGTCGCGGCGGCCAGTACGTGAATGGCCTCCACGATAGGCATGGCTTTGACGGAAGTGCGCATCCACTCCGCCGGGGCAGAGGCCTGGATGCTCTGGATGATGCTCGGGAAGTCCATGGGGGATGGCTGACTCAGCTCAGGCGTGCAAGGATAGCGAGCCCCACACTTCCCTGTCATACGCGATGGCTCGCCCCAGGAAAATGATGGCGAGCCACAGGACCACGATGAGCACAGACGCCAGTTTCGCGGTCGCAGGAAATTGTCCCGAAGGCACCAGGACGACATGTCGAAGCGAGCGACCGTAGATCGCCGTGCTGGTCACACCGAGCGCCACCAGCCCCATCTTGATCCAGAACGACAGGGCCGTGAATTCGCGAATCGGCTCGCCGAGCACCAGGGTGACTCCGGTGACCGCCATGACACACAGTCCCGTCCACATCCAGGGCGCAAAACGCGCCCACACTGCATCAAACGGCTCGTCCACGCGCATGCGACCCAACACACGCATCGCGATCATCAGACTCGACACGAACACTACCCCGATCATCACGATGTGAACGGACTGGACGAGCGGGATCACCCAGTTCACATCCTTGATGGAATGGCTTACGGGGGTCTCCTCGAGCCACCCCGCAAATGAATGTACGGCAGGACTCACGGGGTGGGCTTCAGCAGTCCGCCCGTGCCGATCATGACGGAACCCTCAACGGAATCGCAGTGCTTGCCGGGCGCCGGCGGATGCCTCTCGGGGCACTTGAACATGGCCCCTGCCGGGCCACGGGTACCTGCGGGCTGGCCGTCACGCAGCGGATGCAGGCCCACGCTGAAGATCGTTCCAGGCGGAAACGAAGCGACAGTGACGCCTTCGCGTGCCATCTGCGCCGATCCGCCCATCTCCACGGCCCAGATCACGGGCTTGCCTTCGCCGTCGCGCAGCACGTTCTTGCGCTCATCGTTCATGGGCGCAAAGAAGATCTGCAGGTGGTTGGCGTCCGGGTTCACGCGGGTCACCACCCCAGTGAATACCTTCGTCACGTCCATGTTATAGGAGGCGAACGAGTGATGCGCCCAGGCGGGCACCGCGGCCAGCGCGGCGACCGCGAGCAGCGCGGCCACGCTGCGCCCAGCGACCCTCGGGGTCAGACTCAACACGGTCCTCATTCTTGGAAAACCTCGCGTCTCGTAAGCGGCTGTGGAGCTCATTTGAAGTTAAAGATATCTTCCTGCTGCGGCTTCTGCATGCCCTTCTCGAAGTACTCCTCCCAGATGTGCGCCCACGGGCGTCCGTACATATCCGGCACCTCGTATTGAATCACTTCTCCGGGAGTGGCGGGCGTCGCATAGCCGTTCTTGGGGAAGATCGTCTGCACGCACTCGATGAAGGGATACGGGTCACCCTGCTCGAAGCCGCTCATCTTCACGTAATGGCGCACGATGCGGATCGGCTGCACCAGCGCATCCGGATCGTAGAAGATCGCCTCGTGGTTGAGTCCGGTGAACTTGCCGGTGGCGTCATGGGTGGGCGTGTAGATCTCGATCGTCTGCATCTTGTTCGAGTACTCGAAGGCGCCGTGCACGTACCACCCCTGGATGTTGGAGGTCCAGGTGATGAGCGTATCGTGATCCCAGAAGCCGACCGTCTCGCCGTACCAGCGCGGCACCTCCGGACCCAGGTGCGGGATGATGCCGCTGGTATTGAATTCGCGGCCGATGTGGATGTTCGTGATGAAGTTGTCGGCGACACCCGCAAGGATCTGCACCAACGAGGGCGTCACCATGATGTCCCATTCCCAGGTCGCCGCTTCGTGCCAGCGGCGCATGAACCCCTCGGGCCAGCAATACTGGGAGGGCCACTGCGCCTGGCCGTGACCTTCGTGATACTCCTGCTGCACGAAGCGCTGCTGATACTCCGGGGTCAGCAGCGAGACTATCGTAGAAGCCTGGTTGTATCGCATCTGGTACCAATACTGATTGTTGGGCGTGAACCCAGGATGCATGTAGCGCCCGCTCCACTCACCGGGCACCGTCGCGTACGTGTGGACGGTCGGACCGCCGCGCTTGCGGGTCTCCGCCAGCAGCGCTTCGTAATGCTCCTTGGCCGTCTTGAAGAGGTATGGGCTGACGATCGCCTCGCGCGGATAGTCGCGATCGCAGTAACCCCACGCGGCGCTGGCGGCGCCCTTGTCGTTCACGAGCCGCGCACCGTTGGCGCCGAACTGCTCTTCCACTCCGATGGAGCTGTTGCAACGGAAATACCGCTTGTCCGTCCACAGCGCCTTGTCCTTGTAGAAGTCCTTGGTGGTGAACAGATCTACCGGCAGAGGTGTGACTCCCGGGGGTACATTGCCGTCGCGCGCCGAGCCTATGAAAGTGCCCGCTGCAGCGGGGGTGCCGGGAGCGGGGCCGGGAGCCACGGGTTGCGGCTGTCCCGGAGTCCCGGTGAAAGCGCGGCGGGGGCGCTGAATGGTCGGACCGACTATCGGAAATTTGCGCACGTCAGCTTTGAGAGGGGCGCCGCGACCGACGCTTTTGAAGCCGGGATCCGCCACATCCTGCGCTCCGGAGAGCGTGCAGCCCACAGCCAGAGCCGCGCTCACGGCAGCATGCCAAAGGGTCGTCCGACGCATTTCCCCTCCAGATGTCTTTGCGCAGGCCGACAGGCGGCCCGCGATATCGATAGTAGCGGGAAAACGCTCCAACGGCTCAGTTGGTCAACTCGACTGTCCAAGTCACGGGCGCATCCGCGCAGAGCGAGGAGCGCACGCTGCAGTACCTGGTGACCGAAAGCTCGACCGCGCGAGCGGCCTTCTCTGCCGTTGCGCCGGGCGCCGCGATCACGAAATGCAGCACCGCGGCGGCCAGTCGCCGCGGTGTCGAAGTGACCCGCTGAGCTTCGACTGTCACGCGCAGCGCGGTCACCGGTGTGCGCTGCTTCTGCAGAATGGTTACCACGTCCGTCGCGGCACAGCTGGCGAGCGCGGCGAGCAAACCATCGAAAGGGCTCGGGCCGCTCTTTGCATCCGCATCGAGCCGAATCGGCGGCCCGCCCGGCCGGTGCGCGGCGAATTCCCCACCGCTGACCCAGTCGACCTCAATGAGAGGCTGCGCGGGAAGGGGCTTGGACGATGAGGAAGGTTCAGTCACGGCGCACTCTTGTACGCCTTCTGCCCCCGCCAGATCTACCTGCACATTTACTTACATACATTGACATTCTGCAACAATCTGCCTATACATCCTTCCGGGAACGCTAATAAGAACGGCGCCTGACCAGGGCGCGGGACCTGGGGGTTCTGAGGGGCAAGGCCGCGCTCAGCGCGCTGAATTCCCTCGGTTTTTTCGCTGACAACCGCCACTCGAGACGGTGAATGATGAATCAGGGGGCCATTGCCGTCCGCGTGATTGCGGCCGGCAGTACGGTACGGGTCTGGGTTCTCACTCTCTTCGCGCTGGGCCTGAGCATCGGGCTGCTGATGGTGCGCAATTCGCAGCTCTCCGGCGATCAGATGCCGATGCTCGACCTCGGGTGGCAGCTCGCCCGCAATCACGTCTGGGTCGCACACGGCATGCTGACCTCGGCCGGGGGCTACTCGCCCGGCGGCCTGACCAGCCTCCTGACAGGCATCCAGCTGCTGCTGTGGAGCGACTACCGCTCCCCCGCCCTGTTCATCCTGCTGCTCAACGCAGGCGCCTTCCTGCTGCTGCTGCAGGCCCTCAGGCCGGCGTTGACCGAGCTCGGGCAACTGCTGCTGTTGCTGCTGGTGTGGCTGTCGCCGTGGCACCTGTACTTCTCGTCGCACCTCTGGGACCCCAACTACATGTTCGTATTTGCGGTGCTGCATCTCGTGACCGCGCAGCGCATGTGGAAATACAACGAGACGTGGACGACGGCCGCGCACGTGCTCGTCCTCGGGTTGAGCGTGCAGATGCACACGTCGGCCGCAGTGCTGTGCATTCTGTCGCTGCTGCTGTACGTAAAGGGACTCATCAGGGTGAGCTGGACGGGCTTTGCGCTCGGCGTGCTCCTGTGTGTCGCGAGCCTCGTGCCCTGGCTGTTGGCCGTCAGTCAGCAGCCCGGGCTGATGCCCGGGGGCAAGGGATTTCCGCTGCGCGGGCTGCTCTATGTGTTTCCAGTGCTCCGCGGGATCCTCTACTGGGTGAAGATGTCCAGTCTGAGCCTGGCCGGCCACATGGAGGACTTCAACTTCATCCCGGCGCTCGGCGTCGCGCTGGACAACGTGCTGCGCCCACTCACAGGCGTGCTGACCACCCTCACGCAGGCGAGCCTGATCGCAGCGGCGTGGCTGCAGTGGCGCTTCTTCAGAAAGCGGCTCCTGCTGCCCTTTCGCGCCCAACATGTGCCTTCGCAGCCACGCCGTTGGTTGCGGCTCTATGTCACGACATTCCTGTGGGCCGCTCTGATCGCGTTCGCCCTCTCACCGACGACGATCATGCACTGGCAGGTGTTGATAGCGCTGCCGGCTTCAGCGCTGGCCTTCATCATGTCTGCCGAGGTTCTGGCGCGCAGCCGCTTCCGTCTGCGCATCCAGCGAGCGACACGGGCGTGGGGTGTGGTGGCGGTCGTACTGCTGCTGTGTGAGGCGATCGCCTCACCCATGTATCGCTGCGGCGCGTATCGATTGCAGGCGCCGAGCGCAATACTGGCCGATCTGCACGTCAGGATGGAATGCTTCGACGATCAGGGCCAATGATCGTGATCTAGCTGCGGACAGGCTCGCGTCGCGCCAGCGGCTTGGCGCCCAGTGCAGCCTTGGCAAGCGCGTCGATCTGCGAAACGGCAGCACGCGTTACGCCGAAAATCTGCAGGCGGCGCCGTCCGAGGGCTACCCACGCTTCGAGGGTGCTGATGCCTTCGGCGCGCAGGCGCTCGATCAGCGGACGCGGAATCTCGATTGGCAACTCGTGCGACATGTGCACAAGTTTTCGCACTTTCGGGCGTTTGCCAAGCGACACTTGACATCTTGCGGCGGTGGGTTCGTCGTTTAGTGATGGAGGTCTCATTGCAGATGGCGATCCGTGCCGGTGCTCGCTCCGGCAGGTACCGGCCGGCGACCCGGAATTGCCGTGTCGGTCAGTGCGGCGCCGGCTGTGACTTCGCGGATTTGATGGGGCGCAGCACGTCCACCTTGATGTCCGCGCCCACCAGCGACTCGGTGTGCGGGAAGCAGTCCGAGACATACTTCAGGTCACGTGTTGCGAACAATGGCAGGAACTGCTTCTTGACGTCCTGGATGAGCTCGCACCCACCGGAGTTGTCACGCGTGGGCGTGCTGGCCTCGATCGTCACGTTTTCCCAGCGCGCCGCGACGTCCTGTGAGTTGGCCGCACCTTTGTCGCCACTGCCCGCAGGCTCGAGCACTGAAAAGGTCGCGTTGACGCCCGGACTGGGCTCCGGTCCCTCCAGGCGAGTACAACCGCTGCGCTTCACGACCAGGTCCGACGCGCGCGCGCCAAGCTGCAGCAGGATTCGTTTCACCGCATCCTGCAGACCGTCGCACGAGTAGTGCGCAGTGAAGCCCTGGTAGACGTAGTGGAGCTTGCGATTCACCCACTTGGCACTGATCGGTGCACTCTGCGGCGATGAATCGGCGGGCTCGGCGGCCGCAGCGCTGCCCGCGATCAGCGTGCTCGTCAGCAGGACGGGAACGATCACTCGCCAGACACCGCGGCATGCGGCGCATGTTGAGAATGGATTCATGCTCTCAACATAGTCCTCCGCCCTCTCTTCCACAATAGTGGTCACGGCGTACGAGCCTGCAGTTGCTGCTCCTGATAGACCTGTAGCCGCACCATGACGCTCCCGAGGAGAGGTGTCGCCACTGCGCGCGCCGCGGCCCGTGCAATGAGATCGCCGATGATCTGCTCCGCTTCCACGGGACGGCCGGCTTTCATGTCCCGGAACATCGAAGAGGTCAGCGTGGAGCTCCGATCCGTCAATAGCGACAACGTCCGGGAACGGAATCCCTGAGACAGGGGCTGACCTGCGGCGGCCATCGTCGCCGCGACCTCCGCAAACAGCCCCTCCACGAAAGCGGTACCGCCGGGAGTCCGGGCTACCTGTCCGATAGCGCCCGCCATCAGGCAGGTAACCGCCGCCATGCTGGCTAGAAAGGCCCACTTTTCCCACATCTCGCGCTCGATCTGCGGGGACAGACGGGCATTGAAGCCCGCGCCGTCGAGGTGTCGATCGAGGGCCACGATGCGGCTGGTGCGTGCACCGTTCCACTCCCCGTAAACGAGATCGTGGAACATGCCCTGATCGATGATCCGCCCCTGCTCGTCCACACTGGTGACGATCTGCGCCAGGCCGCCGATGACCGCATCAGCTCCGAATTGCACGCGCAGCTCGTCCAGGTGCCGCATGCCGTTCAACACCGGCAGGATCATCGTGTGCGCGGCAACGTGAGGACGGATTGCATCGATGGCACCCTGCAGCTGATAGGCCTTGACGGCCAGAAGGATGGCATCGAAGCGATCGCTGCTCTGCCCGGTGACAAGGAACCTGACTGGAATGACAGTCTCGTCGTTTCCGATCCGTAGGGTAATGCCATGGGCGAGCTGCGCAGCTCGGCTCGGCCGAACGAGAAACACTACGTCGCGTCCGACGGCAGCCAATCGTGCCCCGAAATATCCGCCGACGCCGCCGGCTCCGACGACCAATAGCCTCACGCGTGCCTCTCCCGTACATGGTTGACACGTGCAAGTGTACCGCGCGCATGCGCGATCAGATGCCGCAGTCCGCTCAACCCCACGGGGGCTACACGGTAGGGCCCCTCAAGACACTTGCAGCAGGGGGCTGAGCTCCTGGTCCGGCCGCACCTGGGTGCGCAGCAGCCGGCGCACATCATTCTCCACAGCCGGGAAATCCAACGCGACACCGGCGATCTCGTGCGCGCCGATGCGGCAATCGTCAAAGCGGGCCTCGAGGCCGCATCCGGCGCGGATTGCGCCTGATACCTCGCCGCGGTACTCCCGGTCTCTGCTCAGCCTGTCGATGTCGATGGTGAGGTCTGCTGCGCTCATCGCAGCCTCGTGTGACAGCACGCTGACACCCATGAACGCGCGATAGGACAGCTCGTCGGTCCACGGCCACAATACCTTTTGCACGAAACGAAACTGCTCGCGAAAGTGACCGGCCGGCGGGCGCGGCAGACCGAGGAAGCGGGCGTACCAACCTGCGGGTGACTGGGGCGGTGCGAGAGCGAGAATGAGGAAGTGACACAGCTCGAAATAGACCATGCCGGCGTCGACTCGATACGAGCGGCACGAGAGCCATTGCTGGCGGAGGTCGCGGCGGATCACGACGTGGTATCCGCCCAAAGCCTCCTTGATTGCACCGGCGCGCGCCAGTGAGCGCGAGAAGCCGAACACCGGCACCTTGCGATCCCTTTGCGCCAGGTGCATCAACTGACGCAGGTACGCCACCTGCTCGTGAACACCGCGCTCTCCTGGAAAATACTCGACCACGGCAAAGGTTTCGCGGTGACGACGCACGCCCCGCGGCCCTGCCCTGTGCAGCAGCGGCAAATACTCGTGCCAATACGGCTGGTTGAGCGGCGGGTGTCGGGAATTCCAGGTCCGCGTCGTATCGCGCCGGACCTTTCTGGGGGTGAAACGGGAGAGCGCCTCGTGAAAGGGCTCGTAGAAACACAACGTCCCGGCGCACTGGCGCAGCCGGTTCCAGATGTACGTACTGCCGCACCGCCAGCCGCCGTGCAGGAACACGCCTTGCTCGAAGGCGTTGCGCGTGTTTGTTTGATCGCCCTTTGCGGGCACGAGTGAGCGCGCCAAGGCAAGCAAGCGATGTTGGATGTTCACAGTGCCCTCGAGTCCTCGAGGCGCGGCAACTCGCACACAGCGCTTACGGCTCCCTGATGCCTGAGCAGACCATCTGCAAACGAAAGCTGTATTAAAGAGGGCGTGCGACAGGACGGTTGTGTGGGATTGTGAGGAACTGTTCGCTTTATTTCGTTCGTGCAGAGAGCGCCGTTCCCAGATACACGTGCCCGATCACAAGATCGGAGCGATGGTCGAGCGGCCGTGCGAGAACGCGAGCGCGTGTCGTGTGACGTTTGCGAATCGTGTGTCGCACTGATGCGAGTCGCGCTGATGCGAGTCGCGCTGATGCGAGTCGCGCTGAGGCGCGTCGCGCTGATGCGAGTCGTGCTGAGGCGTGCGCTGGAACGATCACGTGTCGCGTACGCTCGAATTGAGCGATAGCGTGTCGTGCGCGCGCGCTCGAATTGACGATGGGGTGTTACGCGCGCGCTCGAATGGAGCGCCAGTATGTCATGCGCGTGCGCTCGAACCGTGGGTCGCGACGCGCGGGTGGATTAAGCGTACGCGGCAGACCGCGCTGTCGGCTCACGGGGAGCGAGGCAGCCGCTGCGGTGCGTAGCGCGATCGCCTATTGCCGGCGTGTCCGTCGCCGACGCGCCGACCATGCCGCGTATTCACGCCGCCGACCCGCTCCTGATGCGGGTCGGCGTCAATCCAAGTCCTGGGACCGAACCAAGGCAGGCCTGCGGTGCTCGCGCCCGCTATGCCCGGCGCCGCGCGGGGCAGCTGAACCTCAGCTTAGCCTTACGCACCACTCCTGGCCCGCGCCACCGCCTGTGCAATCTGCGGCTGTGCCTGCTCGATTGCCGTGGAAATGCACGCGCTCTCGGGTGGATAGTTCGGATCGGCGTCGACGCAGGCCTTGAACGCAGCCTGGGTCACGGCATCCTTCAGAAGCGCCACGCCCGAGTGAGTAGTGAGCGTCACCGGGTCGTAGCTGACCCCGACCTTCACCGTGGACTGCTCCAGAGGCCGAAGCGTTCCATAGCCTATGGCGTGCGTGGTCGGGCCCTGAACGACGATCTGCTCGGGCTCGGCGCCGCGCGCGGTCGTGGCGAAACCAAGCGCTGCGGCCGCTATAAGCGCATAAACGGCCGGCACGCTGAGATCGAAAGCCTTGACGTGGGTCGAATTCATGAATGCCTCCTTTCCTTGCACTCACCCATAGTCGTTAAGACAGCACCCACAGGCAAAGATTTACGCTGATTTTCAAAGAAGTCTGCTCACAATCCGCGCGCGTGCGGCCTGTGGCGCGTGCGCGGTGGCGAGCTTGGAGGGCTCGTCAGCAGAGCTATCTGCGGATGTCAGTTTCTTCGCGGCCGCGAATCCAGGTCACCGCGAGGGCGACATGCTCGTCTGCCTGGCGCCACTCAGAGCGCAATCTGTTAGGTGCGCTCAGACGAGCCCGACGGGAGCCGCCGAGGGCGCCACTGTGTCGCACGGGCGAGCTATCACCCGCGCCACCACTTTCCGGCCACGCGTGCGGCCAGCAACGGGCACGTACGCCCCCGTAGTACGGACCCACCCACTTGCCGGCACGCAAGGGCTCGAGAAGATGAGTTAACCTTGGCCTCACCGGGGGAATCCAGGGGCCGCGAGTGCCCTAAGGGGAACGCAGTGTCAACACGCAACTATCCACCCTTGCAGATGCATCGCATGGCCTGGTCGGACCTGACCGAGGCACAGGTTTCCCAGGCACTGCGTCCCGCCGCCGGCGGGCCCGCGGCCAAAACGGCGCTGTCGAGCGCGCTGGCGGGAAAGCGGCTCAAGATCGTGACCGACGGCGGCGGCCCGACGCTCGAATACAACTTCCGCAACGCGCACGAGCTGGAGTTGTCCGAGAACGGCGGCAAGGCGGTGAAGAGCGGATATGGCGCGCTGCAGGACCGTAACCTGGTGCTCGTGTCGCACATGATTCCCGGCACGCAACGGGGCTACAACCTGGTGGTGGACCAGGAGAGCCATCTCGGCACCGTGTTCGAGGTGTCCTTCAGCGGTTACGCCCTGCAGGAGAAGGCAGCAGCCGCGGCAGCGAAGCGCGAGCCGCAGTTCAAGAGCGGCCAGCGCAACCGCGAAGTCCAGCGCAAGATCTGGTTCGGCTACGTGGAGGGAAGCGGTGCGGTTCCCACGGCACGCCACACCTACACCAACCGCCTGGAAGGCAAAGGCATCTACTGGAGGCAGGACAACGATATCGAGATCCTCGAGTTCTACATGACGATCCTGTACTCCAATTTCATCGAGCTGACCCGCTATGGCGGGGAGATGACCATTGCCGCCCCTTCCGACTACATCATGGTGAACGACCATCAGTTCATCTACTCGCGGATCGAATGCGAATTCTCGGGCACCTGCACCCTGCAGGTCATCGACCTGTTCGACCTGACGCAAAAAGGAGTGCGCCTCGGCCTCAACGCCAAAGACGAGCTCGAGTACTACCTGTACAGCGGCAAGGGTGAGATCACCGGGCAGGCCGCGACGTTCGAGGTGTTCGGCAACAACAGCGAGACGCGCGATGGCATCCGCCGCGTGTACCGTCCGATCGAGACCTTCGAGGTCATGACCGATGAGCAGGTGAAGGACCAGGTGCTCAATCACGCCGTCACCTTCGGTGACGGCCGGAACACGGGCGCCGCGAGCATGGGCGGCTACACGGGTGAGCGCGTCGCCCGCTTCGTCGGCAAGCAGCTGACCGTGCGCATGGACAATAACGGCCCGGCCATCGACTACGACTTCGCCGATGCGAAGCAGCTGAAGTGGCGCTACGCGGGCGACGCGCAGTGGCGCGAGGCCCGGTACGAGATGTACGAACCCGATGACGAGCTGTATTTCTTCGCCCACCTGCTGGATGCAGAGTTTCCGCGTTCCTGCGCCATGGTGGCATTTGACATGAAGAACGGCCTGGCCACGCTCGTGAAAGGCACGACCGGCACGCCTTTCCGCAACAACGAGACGCATCCGACCTACTACTTCGGCGTGGTTCACATGGAGGACGGGCCTACCCCGCCGACCTATCTGCGGCACGGCTGGACGGATGAGATGGTCGGCAAGGCCGTCACCTGGAACTATCAGCGCGGCAATCCGGGGCTGACTTCCATGCATCTGTATGCCGCACCTCACACCTATTCGTGGATCATTTTCCAGCCCGATGGATCCGGCGGTCTGCAGTGGAGCTCGCCGGGCTGGTACTCCAAGCTGCGCGATGGGGTCTACATCATGGCCTGGGTGGAAGAAGCCTGTAACGGCACGCTCGGGGTCATCTGCTACAACGAGCGGACCATGCATGACGCCGGTTTCGGCTATCACGTCGGACGCACCGGTCTCAGTCTCAGCTCGATCGGCGCGCGCGCACGCCATGCGGGCACTTTCGACATCAAGAAATACCTGGGGATCAAGACCTGAGGGTGCGACGTGAAGGAGAAAATCGCCATGAGCGTCAAGACCGGCAAAAGCACACGTCGCGCGTTCTTCCTGCGGGGTGGTGCAGCATTGGGCAGCGCTGCGGCAGTCAGCACCGCCGCATTGGCCGCAGAACAACCCGTGACCCCTGATCAACAGCTGCAGGAGCTGCGACGTGAGCTGACTGCTGCGCACGACCGCGCCGCAATCCGGCAACTGCACCTGGACTTTACGGCGCTCATCGAGCAACAGGCCTACGAACGCGCCGCCCAGTTGTTCGATGAGCAGGCCGATCTGGATCTCAGCGGTGCAAGCGCGCGCGGCCGATCGGGTATTGAGGCACTGTTGGTCCAGCAGTACTTCCGGCAGACGGCCGCGGTTCTCCACGGAGCGTACACGCAGAGCGCCGCGCAGCAGAGTAATGACGTGATCACGCTCAGCGCGGACGGCCAGCAGGCCGATGCAGCTTTCCACGTTGACGTGCAGCTGTGCACCCCGCTGCAGGATGACTGTACGGTAGCGAAAATGGCCCGGCTGCAAGGTCAATTCGCCGACCGTCGCTGGGAAACCGGCCGCCTGGAGGGCAAGTACGTGAAGCGCACCGGGGAGTGGAAAATCGCGTCCATGAGGTACCGGCCAGCGTGACTGGCCGCGCCGTGGCGCACTCTCACCGGGCCATGCAATCATCTGCACGGCGCGCCAGAATGCCGGGGTGCCACGCAGGACTCCTTGTCTGACGACTCTCACGCTCGCGCTCGGACTGCTGGGAACGGCTCCGCTGGCTCAGGCTGCGCGCGAATTCCGCGAGTATCCGGGGCTCGAACCGGACGCCGCGGCCCCGCTGCCCGCGGACTACAAGGTACCCGCTGAGTTCGTCGTCGGCCGTCTGATGTATCCGAGCGGCCGCTTCGGTTGGTTCGGCTTCGGTGACTGGACCCAGGGAGGCACCGCGTGGGCGGTCGACTATCCCAAGGGCGACCGCTTCTTTGCGCGCATCCTTCACCGCCTGACCACCATCAATGTCCGCTCCGTCGAGCAGCCCGTCAACCTGGACGACGGTGATGACGTGTACGACTGGCCGTTTCTGGTGGTGGGCCTGCCGGGCATGTGGGAGCTGACCGATGCGCAGGTCGCCAAGCTGCGCGACTATCTGCTGCGCGGCGGATTTCTGTTGTGCGACAGCTTTTTCGGCACGCGCGAATGGGCCGGGTTCGTGCGTGGCATGCAGCGCATCTTTCCGGATCGGCCGATCATCGATCTACCCGAGAATCACCCGCTGTTCCACACCGTCTACGACCTGACGAACAAGGAACAGGTGCCGAACTGGAATGCGCTGCAGCGTGGCGTACCCTATCGGGCTGATGGGGTCGTGCCTCATTGGCGCGCTGTGCTGGATGATCACGGTCGTGCCATGGTCGTGATCGCGTTCAACAACGATCTGGGCGACTCCTGGCAGTGGGCCGATGTTGCCAGCTATCCGGAACAGTCGGCGAGCCTGGGGATCCGGATGAGCGTGAACTTCGCGGTCTACGCGCTCACGCACTAATGGGTAGCCGGCTGGCCCTTCAGGTAGGCGGCGAACGGCGGCTTGGTATCCTTCAGGATCTCGAGAATCGTCTGCCGGTCGCTGGCCGAAATCCCGGCGAAAGTGCTGCTCGTATCGGCGCCGGTCAGGACCTGGGCGAGACGCTCGTAAACGCGGCCGCGCATGTTATCGGGCAGGCTGTCGAAGGCCGGCGAATAGATCAGGAAGCTCAGCGGGTACTTGAACAGCCGGGTCTTGAGGTCCAGCTCGCGCAGCGAGCGGCCGTGAGAGTCGCGTGGACCCTGCTTCTGGAACCAGGCATCGAAGCCGGAGGACCCGCTGATGCGGTCGCCAAACTGGGCGGCGCCGACGAACATCATCGCCTGCAGGAGCTTGTCTGACATCGCCTGCTCCATGTGCGCGTCCCGGGGGGACATCTGCCCGTCCTGCAGCTGGACCTTGCTCGCCCTGAAGCGCATGCGCGTGATCATGTTGTAGATGGTGCTCTCGTGCTCGAGCACCAGCAGAGCGACGATGTCGCTCTTGCCGGTGATGTATGGCTTGGTGTCGAACAGTCCATCCAGCGAATCGAGATTGATCTTGCGGACGCGATCCAGATTGTCGAGCTCCTTGACGCTGTGCACCTGGATGTTGCCAAGGTGCACCTGCGAGCCGCTGTGTCCGGTCACGTACCAGCCGGCCCAGCGTTGTCCGATCGGCGTGTCGTCGTCCACGGTAATCACATCGTCGGGCTTGAGGATCAGCCCGCCGACATCGACGAGGGAGGACGTCTCGACGAAGATGGGCACCCCGCCTCCCATCATGCCGTAGCGATCGTGGCAATTGAGGCAGCGCGAGCCTTCCCTGTCGAAGCCGCGTGGCGCGGAGTTGCCCTGATGGTTCTGCAGCGAGTAGAACACCGGGCCGAGCTCGCTATCCATGGCCGCAATCTCGATCAGGGGCGCGCCGTCCTCCCAGCTGACCGAGCTGTCATCGTTGAAATACAGCGCGCGCGGTGTGGCGCCGCGGATGTAGTCCGACTGCAGGCTGGTCTTGGAATACACCAGCAGCTGCGAGCTGGGGTCGATATCGAGGTTCTTGATGAGTGAGTCCAGGTAGCCGCGTCCCGGCACGAACTCGAGCTTCGCCTCGCCCTTCTCGAGCTTTTCCTGGAGGCGCGCGACGCGATTGTGCTTCGCCTCCCCCGAGTAGTTCATGGCCGGGTATTCGGTGTCGTAGCGCAGCGCCCCTTGCACGACCTCCGTGTGATGCAGGATCGCCGGCGCGACCTGCGGCTCCGCCAGGGCCGCCGTTGCGATGACCCCCGCGGTGAGTCCGAGCACTAAAAGGAGACTGCCTTGCACAGTGCAAAAAGATACATAGAGAATGAATCATTGACAAGGGCGCAGCACGCCACCTGAGGTCGTGTAAAGTCTTCCTAAGAATTGTGATGCGCGGTACCGCGGTTGGCGGCGAGCCCCGAGGGCGGCACGCAGAAGCGGCGGGTGCTGAAGATAGCCTCGCGGGCAGAGTGAATGTATTCAGCCGAGGTCGCAGGGCGCCCACGTATCGGGCTCGCTCTCAAACCAACACGTAGACTCCACGACCTGCCCGGCCTCATCATGCCGGGACAGCCGCACGACCGGGTGGCCCACCATGGGGGAAAGCGCCTCATCCACCTCGGCGCTCACGGCATACACGCGACTCGCGTCACGCCATGCGCACCACGCCTTGCCTTCCTTTTGCATCCCCTCCAGCACTTGCCCGAGCTGCGGCGGCAATTCCGAAGTGAAGTTGAGAAACACGCCTTCCGGTGGCACGAGCTGGCGGTTCAACACCAGGGAACGCAGCAACACATGGATCTCCGGACCCAGGCGCAAGGCGCGCAGTTGCGTCGTGTCGACCACACCAACCTCTCGAATGTGTTTTGACTGGCCGGTGGGACACTCCGGCCGTACGTATCTGGCGGACGCGGAAGTGTACGCCCGCCGGTCAGTCGCACGCGAGCCACCTACGCCAGCCCCGCCCGCCCCTTAAGCTGCGGAGCGTGGACGGCGGCGGGGGCGCCTGATTGATTTCCTCCAATATACCAGATATGTTTTCCACTATGAAAGAATCGACCGCCGCCGTTGCCGAGAGCGTCGACACTCGTATCGCGAGCCGCGTGCATTTCCTGCGTGGCAGGCTCGGTCTGACACTCGACGCGCTCGCCGCCAAGAGCGGTGTCAGTCGCTCGATGATTTCGCTGGTCGAGCGTGGGGAGAGCAGTGCCACGGCAGTCGTGCTGGAGAAGATCGCAACGGGCCTCGGCGTGTCCCTCGCAACATTGTTCGAGGACTCAGCCGCTCCGGCAAATCCGCTGTCGCGCAGCGTCGATCGGACACCCTGGCGCGATCCGCAGTCCGGCTACATCCGCTGCAACATCTCCCCCTCCAACTACCCCTCCCCGCTGCAGATCGTGCAGGTGACCCTGCCCGCCGGTGCTGTCGTTGCGTATGAAACGGGCGCGCGAGACAACGACCTGCATCAGCAGGTCTGGGTGCGCGAAGGCGCCGTGGAGGTCACGGTCGGCAGCGTGACGCATCGGCTCTCCGAAGATGACTGTCTGGCCATGCAGCTCAATCAGCCCATCGCATTCCGCAATCGCACCCGCAGGCCCGCTCACTATATCGTCGTCATCGCCAGCGGGCCTGCGGTCAAGAGGTGACCGCGTGCAACCCGTTGCCATACGCAGGCTTGATTCCGGTCGCGACCTCGATGGATTGACCGAGGTTCTGGTCGATTGCGTCGAGGGCGGTGCATCGGTGAGCTTCATGCTGCCTTTCTCCCAGGACACGGCGCAACGATTCTGGTCCGGCTCGGCAGCTGCGATGGCGCGCGGCGAGCGAGTGATACTCGTGGCAGAAGATGTCACAGGAGCCATTGTCGGCACCGTCTCACTCATCCTGGCCCAGCCTGAAAACCAGCATCACCGAGCGGACGTCGCCAAGATGCTGGTGCATCGGCGCGCGCGCCATCAGGGCGTCGGCGCCGCGTTGCTCGCTGCTGTCGAGCGAGCCGCAATCGATGCCGGCAAGACGCTGCTCGTTCTTGACACCGTGACAGGAACCGATGCCTATCGCCTCTACATGCGGTACGGCTGGCAGCGCTGCGGCGAGATACCCAACTACGCTCACTGGCCCGATGGCCGCCCCTGCCCTACGACGATTTTCTTCAAAGCCTTGAGCAAGTGAGCTCCAGCCCAGGTGCACACCCATGGCCAGCAAAAGCCTGTCCCAAAAGAATACAGGAGAGTAGACTTCCCGCGCCGTTCTGCAGCATAACAACAATGGAGCCGCGAAGATGAAAGTAGCGATCGCGTGGGGTGTACTTCTGGGTCTCACGAGCATTCCCGCTCTCGCGCAACCGGCCAGGGCGCCAGCGTGCGATCGCGATTGCCTCGATGGGTTCGTGGATCGTTATATCGAAGCAATGCTCACCCACAAGGTCAGTGACGAGCTGTTCGCTCGCGATATCAAGTTCACCGAAAACGGTGTACGCCTGCCGCTCGGCAACGAGGGGCTGTGGTTCCGGATTGCCGCCCGTGGCACCTACAAGTTCTATGTGCCCGACATCGAGACCCAGCAGGTCGCCTACTTCGGCACCGTGCACGAGAAGGAGCGGGACCAGACGCTGATCGACGGCCTGGTCCTGAGGCTGAAAATCGTTGCCGGTCACATCACCGAAGTGGAGCAGCTGGTCATCCGTCCGGAAGGCGGACTGACCAGCAACGGCGCGCAGACCCCGCGGCCGACGTCCACGGGCGAGCGGGTTGAGAAGATGGGTGCGCCCAATCCCATCTTCACGGAGGTCATTCCCGAGGCCAGGCGGCCCTCGCGCGAAGAGCTGATCAAAACCGCCAACTATTACTTCTCGGGGCTGCAGCGCAATGACGGCAAGGGCTACTACCCTTTCACCGATGACTGCGACCGCTACGAGAACGGCAACCACTCGACCAATGTGCCCATGCGCAATCCGGTCACCGGCACCACGGAAGTGATGGGCTGCAAGAAGCAGTTCGAGGTGGCGCTGAAGAACGTCGTCTCGCGCGTGCGCGACCGGCGCTTCGTGGCCGTCGATCGCGAGCACGGCATTGTGTTCGCGTTTGCTTTCTTCGATCACGAGAACATCAACTGGACCTGGCAGCTCGGGGAGCTTTTCAAGATCCAGGACGGCAAGATCCGCCGTATCGAGGCCATCTTCCACCGCGCCCCCTACGGCATCAATTCCGGGTGGAGCACTTACGAGCAGGGCATGTCCGATCAGCCGCAGATCGTCCGTTAGTCGGTCCCAGATCGTCCGTTGGACAGGAAATCATCGCGGCACAAGCCGAACGCGCCGTAGCGCTCGAGGCTCACGTGCTCATACACACGTGGTAATACAAGTCCCTCACGCCGATGGCCGTTTGTCCTACACCCCTTTGGCCGCTGCACCGATGCTGAGCTTGAGACCCGGGTTCTATGCTGGACACTCGAAACCCCGCTTGAGGAGTTCTCCAGCCATGCGAAGCAAGTATGTATCGACGCTGATTGCCGCCGGTTCGCTCGCGCTTGTCGTGGGTACTGCCTGGGGCGATGACGTCAAGAGCGATCAGCCGGTGAAGGACTCGTACATCACCACCAAGGTGAAGGCGGAACTCGCCAAGGACAAAGGGACCAGCGCGACCGACATTCACGTCACGACCAAGGACGGTGTGGTCATGCTGGACGGAACCGTCAGTTCAACGGCCGAGAAAGAGCTCGCCGAGAAGGACGCCAAGAAGATCAAGGGAGTGGTCGGCGTGCACAATGGATTGAACGTCAAAGAGTAGCCTCCAGGTTTCCCAGCTGTAGCGCGCGCTCGCGGGGCCGCCTGCGAGCGCGCGCGTCTTCCACAGCAGGGCTACACCACCGGAGCCCTGACTGCGCTCGACAGCGTGCGCCGGCGACTGCGTCTTTTGGAAACGACGCACCAACCAATGACTCATCTGCAGGTCGCCCAGCCCACACCTGGTGCGGCGGCTACCTGCCTAACGTACGTGAGGCGGATTCCG
>CAZLYG010000003.1:0-23532 GCA_964563075.1 uncultured Steroidobacteraceae bacterium
ACCCTGAAACCATGCAATCCATATGCCAGTAATTAACGGGACAGGACACTAGCGCGGCTGGGAGACGCTCTGACGGGTCGTCCGCTCGCGACCGGCAACGAGCTCGAGCCGCTGCAGAACGGTGCAATGGCATTCCCGAGGATGCTGCAGGCGATCGCCGAGGCTCGCTCGTCGGTGTGGCTGGCGACGTACATATTCCAGACGGATGCTGTGGGCATGCAGTTCGTGAACGCTCTGGCGGGCGCCAGTGCCCGCGGCGTTCAGGTGCGGGTGCTGATAGATGGGATCGGTGAATGGTACGACTGGCCGCACGTCGTGCCGCTGCTTCGCCGGGCGGGCGTCAGGGCCGAGCGGTTCCTGGCACCACGCCTGCTTCCGCCTCGGGTGTCGCTCAATTGCCGCAACCATCGCAAGATTCTGGTCGTCGACGGCCGCTGGGGATTCATGGGCGGCATGAACCTGGGGGGTCGGGAGTTGGGGACCGGAGGGGGCATGTCGGACCTGCACTTCCTTCTTCAGGGTCCGATCGTGCGACAGCTCGCGCACACATTTGCCGAGGATTGGGCGTTCGCGACGCGCGAGGCGCTCACTGCACCGGCGCTGGAGCCCTCCACGGGTGAGTGCACTTGCCGCGTCATCACGGGCGGCCCGGACGAGGATCTGGACAAGCTGCTGCTCGTCATTCTGGGCGCGCTGGCAAGTGCCCGCCACCGGGTGCAGATCATGACGCCGTACTTCATACCCCCGCTTGAACTGGTAGCGGCACTCGAGGCGACGGCCCTGCGCGGGGTCATCGTCTCTCTGGTGCTACCCGAGCGTAGCAACCTGCGCTATGTCGATTGGGCTACCCAACACTGGCTGCAGCCGCTGATTACGCGCGGCGTGCGCGTGCACCTGCAGAAGCCGCCGTTCTCACACGCCAAGTTATTTATCGTCGACGGCGAGTATGCTCACATCGGCTCGGTGAATGTGGATACGCGCAGTCTGCGGCTCAACTTCGAAATCACGGTCGAGGTGTACGATGCCGCCTTCTGTGGGCAGCTTGCGGGGTTCATCGAGCAGCGAGAGCTGGCCGCATCGGCGCTGACTCCGCGGACGCTTCCGGACCGTTCGCCCTTGCAACGTATCCGGGACGCGCTGTGCTGGCTTATCTCGCCCTATCTGTAGCGCTGCGCAAGCCGCGCAGTCACTGTCCCGGCTGCAGCGCCAGTAGCGCGCTCCCGGAGCTGGTTGCAAGCGGCCTGCCCCATGCTCCGGCCCGTGCTCCGGAGCATTGAGCCTGGGCCCCGCGCCGTCGGGGCGCGGAACTCCCACGCGCTCAGAAGTCGATGTGCTGCATGTAGCCGCCGTCGACGTGCAGGTTCTGACCGACCGTGAACCCCGACTTCGGGCTGGCCAGAAACGCCACTGCATTGGCGATGTCCTCGGGCTTGCCCAGGCGTCCGATCACGCAAGCTTCCTGAGCCGCCTTGTACAGCTGTGGCACGTTGGTCTTGATGCGGTCCCAGGCGCCGCCGTCGAAATAGATCGGACCCGGTGATACTGTGTTCACGCGGATGCCGTCCTTGGCGACTTCCTTGCTCAGCATGGAGCCGTAGGCGATCAAGGCGGCCTTGGAGGCGCCGTACTGATGCGCGCCGGGGGCCGGAATGACCTTGGAAATGAGGCCGGAAATGCTGGAGATCAGCACGATGGCGCCGCCTTTCGACTTGCGCAGATAGGGCAGCGCCGTCTCGCAACCGCGCACCGCACCCATGACGTCGATCTCGAATCCGAGCTTCCACCCGTCCGCTCCACCGACCGAGGGCGAGGCCGTCGTGTTGGAGACGAAGATGTCGAGCCCGCCGAGGCGCTGGGCAGCGGAGTCAATCCACTTCACATACGCAGCGGAATCTGCCACGTCCAGGGCATCGCCGATGGCGTTGACACCCTTTTTCCGCAGGCTCTCGACAGTGGCTTGCACGTTGGCGGCGGTACGCGCGCAGATCGCGACGTCGACGCCCTCATCGGCCAGCGTTTGCGCGATGCGCAGGCCGATGCCCTGGGTGGCGCCGGTGACGATGGCCTTGCGGCCCTTCAGCTCTAAGTCCATGGATGCTCTCCACTCAATGGTTGGTGAGTGCCTGCAGAGGCAGCCGGAATGATAGCGCCAACGGAGGGGAGCCGGGATGGCAGGCCCCGGAGCGGGGACAGTCACGCGGGCTGCGCCATCGGTATCAGCGACCGCCGGTCAGCCCGCGGGCTGCGCCATCGGTCAGCGAGAAGCCTGGCGCGAGGCGCGCCTCGCACCCCGCGTGTCAGCCGCCCGCGCCGCCCTCGGAGCTGTCCCGCTCATGCGCTTCGTCCTCAGCCGGGAGCACCATCTGGCCCTTGCCGTGCTCGAGGAGCTGCGCGAACTCGGCACTGGGAATCGGCTTGCTGTGCAGGTAACCCTGTGACTGGTGACAGCCAATGTGCCAGAGGAAGTCGAGCTGTTCCTGCGTCTCCACTCCCTCGGCCACGGTGGTGAGCTTGAACGCCCGCGCGAGCGAGATGACGGTCTCGACGAGGATCTTGCCGGTGGGTTCCTCGGGCACCTGCCGGATGAAGCTGCGGTCGATCTTGAGCGTGTCGATCGGCAGCGAGGAGAGGCGGCTGAGAGAGGAGTAGCCGGTACCGAAATCGTCGATGGCAATACGCACCCCGGCGCTGCGGAGGAGCTTCAGCTTGCGCACTTCCGCGGCAGAGTCCTCCTGCAGTGCGCCCTCGGTGATCTCGATGTCCAACCCGACTGTCTCCGAGGACCACCCCTTCAGCGCTCTGAGAAAGGCTGGGGCGAAGTCAGGCAATCGCAGCTGCAGGGGTGAGACATTCACGGCGATGCGCACAGGTGCGAGTCCCGCACGCAGCCAGTCCTGCAGATCCTGTGCCGCCCTCTGCACCACCCAGTCCCCGACATCGACGATGATGCCCGTGGCTTCCAGCACCGGAAGGAATGCAGCGGGCGAAACGAGCCCCGCGTCCGGATCGTTCCAGCGGATGAGCGCTTCCACGCCCTGGATGCGGCGGGTGCACACGTCGACCTTCGGTTGGTAGTGCAGCTCGAACTGCCGCCGCTCGAGCGCGAGACGCAGCTTGTGCTCGAGGGCGAGGCGGCTGACCATCTGCGAGTGCTCTTCGGGACTGTAGTGCAGCTGCCTTTCACCCGAGGCGCGCGCGTTGCGCAGAGCGACCTCCGCATTCTGGACCAGCATGTTCGCGTCCTTGCCATGCAGCGGGTACACCGCGAAGCCGGAGCGGACGGCGACGGGAATCTGCCGCTGCTCGATGACGAAGGGCTCGCCGAAAAGCGCTACGGCGTGCTCGTGGGCGGCAGCCGCGACTTCGTCGATGGAAAGAGTGCCCAGCTCCTGCAGGATGGCGAACGTGCCACCGCCGAAGTGGGCGACGTGGTCGGTCTGCGGGAAACGCCGCTTGAGCCTGTCAGAGACGTGCTGCAGCAGCAGATCTCCGGTCCTTCGGCCGTACGAGTCGTTGATCAGGCTCAGCCGCTCCACGTCTATCACGGCGACCGCATAGCGGGAGCGGCGCCCGGCAGGGCGATTGAGAAGCCGCGACAGCCGCTCGCAGAACAGAGAGCGCTTGGCAAGACCGGTCTGCGCGTCGAAGTGCGAGAGGAATTTGACGGTCGTGTCTTTCTGCATGAACTGCAGCGCGAAAGAGAGGTTGCCGGCAACCTCGCGCAGCATGCGCAGCTCCTCTTCGCTGATGGCACCGGCTTCGTGCGCAGTGAGCACGAGTACTCCCATTGCCGTGTTGTCCACCACGAGCGGCAGGGCTACCAGGGACATCAGGCCGGCCTGCTGGATCACCTCCTTGACTTGCGGTAGCGCATCGATCCGGGAGGTGTCGTTGCAGATGTAGGCGGCCGCGCTTTCGATCACCCTGCTCACGATGCCGGAGCGCTCCTTGCCGCTGTCGATGAGGGCCCTACGCAAGGTTTGCGTGACCTTCTCGTTGATGCCGCTCCAGGCGATCGGCTGCACCACGGGCGCTCCCGGAGACTTTGCGGATACGACCGCAGTCGCATAGCGACCGACGGCCACCGCAAGGCGGCAGGTTTCCTGCAGCAGCTCCTTGCGATCGCGGATCCGAACGACGAGGGAGTTGATGCCGCTCAGCATACGCAGCACGCGGTCGAGGCGTGCGAGTTGCGCCTGCTCCCGCTGCCGCTCCTTGCGGGCCTGGGCGTCGGCCAGCGCACGGCGCACGGCCGGTGGCAGACGAGTGAGATTGCTCTTGAGCACGTAATCGACGGCGCCGCACAGCAGGGCGTCGATGGCGCGCTCTTCGCCGATGGTACCTGACACGTAGATGAACGGTATTTCGGGCGCAACTTCGTGCGCGACGCGCAGCGCCGAGATGCCATCGAACTGGGGGAGACTGAAATCGGACAGGATGAGGTTAGGTGCAAAACTTGCCAGTGCAGCGCGCAGTGCTTCTTCGGTCTCCACGCGCATGGAGACACACTCGATGCCCGCGCGGCGCAACTGTGCGAGCGCGAGCTCTGCTTCGTACTCCAGGTCCTCGACGAAGAGGATGCGGATCGGCTTGGAGTCCGGCGACGGGGCTGCCATGGGCAATCCTAACTGACAACGAAGAAAAAGGTTGCGCCGTGCCCGGGTGAGCTTTCGGCCCAGATGCGTCCGCCATGGCGCTGCAGGACACGATGCACAATCGACAGGCCGACACCCGTACCCTCGAATTGCTCGCGTGAATGCAATCGCTGGAACACGCCGAACAGGTTGTCCGCATATTTCATGTCGAAGCCGGCGCCATTGTCGCGAACGAAGTAGACGCGCTCCGTGGTCGTGGGCGCGCCGGCAGTGCCCGTGGGCCCGCTTGGCCCCGGTGCATCGCTAGCTTGCGCGGCGGACCGTGCCGGGAGCATGGTCGTGCCTATCTCTATGCGCGGCTGCGCGAGCTTGCCGGTGAACTTGAAGGCGTTGGAGAGCAGGTTGATCATGACCTGCTCGAGCAGGGAGGGATCGCCTTCGCAGCCGGGCAACTCCTGCAGCTGCACCTCGATCGCACGTTGCGGATCGCGGGCCTGCAGATCGGCGAGCACCCGTCTGACAATGGCGTTCAGGTCCACCGCACGCCGGTGCAGGGGAGCGCGGCTGAAACGGCAGAACTTCAGCAGATCCTCGATGAGCTGATCCATGCGCTCGGCGCCGGCGATGACCTGATTGAGGCGACGGCGTCCGTCCTCGGGGATTCCCTCGCCAAACTCCGCCAGGTATAGGTCGGTGAAGCCCCGGATCGCGCGCAGAGGCGAGCGGAGATCGTGGGACACGGAATAGGAGAATGACTCCAGATCCCGGTAAGCGGCGGCGAGCTCTGCTGCCTGCTCGCGCTCGCGCCGTTGGAGCGCCGCGTTCTCCAGGCGCAGGCGGCGGACATCGAGCGCGCGGCCGATCACGGTCAGAATCGCATTCAACCTGAACGGTTTGAGCACGTAGTCGAGCGCGCCGACCTGCATCGCCGCTACGGCGGTATCGATCGTGCCGTGCCCTGTCATGACCACTCCGGCAATCTCCGGATCGATGGTCCTTGCGGCCTTGATGAGCCCGATGCCGTCGAGCTCCGGCATCATCAAATCGGTGAGCAGCAGCTCGTGCTCTCCCGGTCGCAGATTCGCGAGCGCCTCGTGCGGAGAGCTGTACCCAGTGGTTCGGTAGCCCTCCATTTCGAGCGTGGCGCAGAGCGCTTTCATCTGCGCCATCTCATCGTCCACGACGAGCAGATGGGCGCTCACGCGAGTGCCTCCCGCGACTCGTCAGGTCGCCCCGCTGCATCCGACGCCTTCGTGAGCTCTGCGAGCGCGTTGCGCAGATCGTTGAGGCGTGGCGGCTTGTTCAATATGCGATTAACGTGCGGGGGGACGTCGTTTTCGGCGACGAGGCGTTGTCCCCAGCCGGTCAGCATGATCACCGGAGTGGTGGGGGAGGCAGCCTTGATCGCAGCCGCCACCCGGCGCCCATCGACGTGTGGCATGCCCAGATCGGTGATGACCAGTGCAAAGGGATTCCCGGCTTGCACCGATGCGGTAAACGCATCGATCCCGGCCTGTCCGCCCCCGGCCACCGTGACGACGTGCCCGTCGCCCTGAAGGATGTCCTCCAGGGATTTGATCAGCAGCGGATCGTCATCCACCAGCAGAATGCGCAGCTTTCTCGCCAGCGCCACGGCCGGCATGCGGACCGTGGCCTCCTGATCGTGCTCGGCCTCAGCGAACACCAGACGGAACGTACTGCCACGCCCGAGCTCGCTGTCGATCTGCAATTCGGCGCTGTGCCGCTGCACCATGCCATACACCATGGCGAGGCCGAGGCCGCTGCCACGATCGCCCTTGGTAGTGAAGAAGGGCTCGAGGCAACGGCGCCGCGTGGCCTCATCCATGCCGATGCCGGTATCGCTGACCTCCACGTGCACGCGACGCGCGACTTCGGCTTCGGCGGCTTGCGTGACGCGAGTGCGCAGGGTCAGCGTTCCGCCCTCCGGCATTGCGTCGACGGCATTGAATATGAGATTGGTGAGGGCGTCGCGCATCTCTCCTTCGGCGACCATGACCTCCGCCGGCGTCGTCGAGAGCTCCTTGCGCAGCTCCACCATCACGCCGCGCTGCTGGGGCAAGTCGCTCCAGCGTGCGTGGGTCAGGTCGATCGCCTGTTGAATGGTGCGATTCAAATCGACTTTGGCCAGCGTCAACTGAGTTTCGCGCTGCCTGTAGAACTCGCGCATGCGCGCGACCGTGCCCGCAACATCGTCGATCGCTCGCTGGATGGTCGTGAGGTAGGCGCGAGCTCGTTCGCTCAGGTCAGGCTCGCGCTCGAGCAGCGATTCTGTGTAGAGGGACACGGGGGAGATCGCGTTGTTGATGTCATGCGCGATCCCACTCGCCATCTGTCCCAGCGCGCGCAGGCGCTCCTGCTGCATCACCGTCTGTTGGGTCTGTCGCAGATCATCGTATGCCTGCTGTAACGCGCTGTTGAGTTGTGCCTGCTTCACCGCAAGGGCGACGTGGTCGCTGAGCTGCTTCAGGAGCTCGCACTCCGCGCTCGTGAAACCCTCCGGCCGGCGCCGGGCAGCGACGAGCACGCCGAAGAACGTGCTGTCGGCCATCAACGGCGCGACGACGAGGGACTCCAGCCCGCAGTCCGCCAGGCGCTGCGGAAGCGGGAGCGCGACAGCGCGGGTGTCGGGTTCGTACAGCAGCCGGCCTTCCAGGCAAGGCGTGAAGCCACTGCTCTCTAAGGGGACCGCCGACTGCTCGCTGAGCTCGAGGCGCTCACAGTACGCCCGGCTGGCCGCGCCTACCGTGCTCACCACGAGGGGCGCCGTGCCGGCATCCTGGCGGCAGACGCAGCAGAAATCGAGCGGCAGGCTGTGCTCCAGGCTGGTAAGCACGACCTGGAAGATGCTGGCGAGATCCTGGCGATCGCTGATCGCGCGGGTGATGTGCTGCAGCAGGCTCAGGTGGCTGAGCTGCACCCGCAGGCGGCTCTCCGAGCTCTGGATCTCGGTGAGCATGTGGTTGAAGGCGACGGTGAGTGTGTCGAGCTCGTAGGCATCAGTGGGGGCGGCACGCACGGAATAGTCGCGGCGCGTGGAAATGGCTGTGGCCACTTCCGCTAACGCCAGGATCGGGCGCGAGATGCGATGCTGCAACTGGCGGGAGATCGCGTAAGCGAGCAGAGCGGAGGCTCCGATAAGGGCGGCGACGATTCCCCCATAGACGCGGATGCGCTCGTTGATGGCGCGTACGTCGGCTCGGACGAACAGCGCCCCCATGCGCCGGCCGCCCTCGCTGACCGGCAGAAATCCCGAGAGGTACGAGGCTTCGAAACGATACGTCGAGTCCTGATCGGGGGGGTGCGCCGGGAAGGCGCTCGCCGCAGTGCCCTTCGGATAAACGGCGAACAGCTTGCCGTTCGCATCGTAGAGCGCAGCACCGGCAATGTGGCGGTCCGCTTCGAAGGCGGAGAGGACCGATTCGGCGTCATCGCTGTTGTCGAACGCCAGCGCGGCCGTGGCGTTGGCGGCGATGGCGCGTCCGAGCGTATCCAGCTGCTGCCGGCTGCTCTGCCGGAAGGTGACGAAGTCATAGGCAAACAGGGCAGCCGTCGTCAGCAGCACTACGGCACCCGTAGTGAGCAGCACCATGCGGATGAGCTGTCTGCGGATGGGTGAGGAGTGCGTGCTCATGTCAGCCCGTCCCCACGCTGCCGATGACCTGTGCCGGACGCAGCAACTTGGAGCTGATGGTGAGGCCGGCGTTGCGCGCAGAGTCGACGTTGATCTGCAGGCGGATCTTCTGATTCTCCTTGAGGAAACGGATGATCACCGCGCGCGGCGTCGCCGCGTCCAGGTCGCTTACCGTCAGCGTGCGCTGGTGTCCCAGGCTCGCCAGCGCCTTCTCCATTTCCCCGTCGATGGAGCGATCGATGAACAGGATCTGACAGGGCTTGAGGTCGGCGATGCTCGCGTAGCGCTGGATGAGCAGCGGCCGGCCGTTGACGGTCTCGCCGCGCACGGCCTCATCGAGCGCGCTACCGAAGGGGTCCTGGCCGAGTACGCCGATGACGAAGGGCGCCTGCGGGCCGGCGAAAGCGTCCGCCGGCCATTCGACAAAATGCGTGAAGTTGAAAAGGAATACCGCTTTGACCTGGTATTCACCGGGAACCGCGCCAGCCACGGCGGCGGCGAATCCCGAGTGGGCGAGCAGCAGCAGTGCCAAGACGCGCAGGCTGGCCAGAGTGATGCGCATCCATGCGGCGCGCTTGCGCTCGAGGCTTCGGTGTACTTCCGTGCTCATGCCGCCTGGTGGTCGCGAATCGACTACATCATTCGGTTCGCGACCGTAGCACGAGGCTGTGGTCGAGCCTGTGAACCAGCCGCAATCGGTGAAATCCGAGTGTGAGTTGCATCACACTCTGGAGCGCGCTCCGGCAGCAACACCTCACGTCCCCGCGAAGAGTGGCCCGTCCGGATCGTAGCATGGCGATCCGGGATTTGCCGACCCGGCGCAAGCTTGCCTGCGTACGCATACCCCCTCCAAGATCACTCCATGGGAGAGCTCACGCAGCTGCTGCAGTGTTATCTGCGGCTGGTGCAGTTGGGACGGCTCGAGGCCAACGACCGGACGCATTTCCTCGCCTACGCCGCCCGCGCGATGCGCTCCATCGTAGTCGATTCCCTGCTCCCGGCCAGACGCCCAGCTCGGACTACACCTACGCCCGGGACGTTCACGCACTGGCCGATCTGGCTGAGGATTTCAGCCGGATGGCCAGCCATCGCGCTGATCAAGGTGATCTGCAGGCTGCCTTCGACGAGCTCTCGAAGGCCTACCTGACCGTCAACGGCGAAGTGGATCGCTCACACAACCCGTGGACCCTCCAGAGCTGGAAGAGTGTGAATGCCGCTTACCGCGACCTCGAGAATCACATGCACAGCTACGGCTGAGGCCGCTCAGCCACCGTGAACCAGGTTTGTTGAGCAACGCTGTCCACTGTGGCCGCTCCGCGTGACAGCACGGCAAGGCTGCCGCGCGGAGCAGGCACGATGACTCCTGTGTAGCCGCCTTCGCTGAACGTCTCGCGGCGTGTGACATGCTCGTCGGGCAGTACCATCACGGTCACTGGACCCTTCACGGTGTGGAGCACCACGTGGGGGACGAAGTGCCCGCGGAACAAGCAGTATTGAGCGTACGTCACCTCCTGTGACACGAGGTTCGATTCCTTAATACCGGCCTTGTGGAGAAGATCTTCGACCGCGTGGACATCGACCACCTGCGTGCTGCTCCAACTGTCGGGCTCGCCCTGTACGTGGGCGACCACATCGTGGGCCAGCGTGTCCGATGGACGAAGCAGCCACGCGGCCCCCACGAAGGCCACAACGAGGCTGGCTGCCAGCGCCCAACCTCGCCACGCGACGGGGCGTGTGCGTTTGGGTGTTGAGTGCGCGTCCCGGATGTTGGCAATGCGCGCGCTCACTGGGGCCTCGGTACCCGCCGGAGGCGCCTGTTCCAACGCGCGTCGTATGTTCCCCTCCAGGCCCAGCATCTCGCGGTGGAATTCGGCACAGTGGGGGCAGCTCTGCAGGTGTTCCGCGAGCTCCGGGGAAGACGCGTAGGGGTCCGCCCCAATGAGGAGGGTGGCGTGCTGGCAGTTCACAGGGTGTCCCCTGCGGCTGCCGGCTCTGGAGCCGCCGCGAGCCCGTAGATGGCGCGCAGCTTGTTGCGCGCACGAAAGAGCCTGGTCAACACCGCGGTAGCCGAAAGGCTGAGCTCGCGGGCGATCTCCTCGGTCGAAAATCCTCCCAGCACTTGCATGATCAGCGGCTCGCGGTACTCCATCGGTAATTTCAGGATTGCTGCCCGCAACGTGTGCAGGTCACTGTCGTCACCCGTTGCCATGGCATGATGCTCGAACTCGTCGTCCAAACAGACCAGCTCCAGACGCTTGCGCTCATACAGCCGGGCGTGCTCGCGCCGGACGATGGTCAGCAACCATGCCCGTGCGGAGGCCGCATCCTTGAGGCTCTCGCGCGAGCGCCAGGCTCGTAGCATCGCCTCCTGAACGATGTCCTCCGCAATGGCCCGGTCCCGCGCCAGCCAATGAGCGAAACGCACCAGGTCGGGGCGCAGCCCTTGCAGCAGGCGGGTGATCCCGTCGTCAACGGCAGTACTCGCCCCCATGGCGGAGGAGACCGGCTTTTCGGGCTCAGTATTGCGCGCATCGTTGAGAATGTCGGGCATGGGGGTCCGGGGAAGCGGTGGCGGCAGGGCGAGGCCGCGGCCATCAGGCGGCCGCGCGCGGATATTACTGCGGCTGGGCCGGCTTAGTCAGTACTGCGAAAAAACGGCTCCGGCGCAATAACCTCAGGCGCCAGCCGGTCTTGCACCACAACGAATACACAAGGAGCCTCCATGAATCTCATCGTGCGTTCCCTGCTCGATTGGCCGCAGAGCGTTGCGCGCCACCTGGGGTGGCTTGCGCCCCTGTTTGCCCGCATCACCGTGGGCTGGGTGTTCCTGTGGAGTGGCTGGGGGAAGCTCAACAACCTCTCCCAGGTGACGGAGAATTTCGTCGGCTGGGGGATTCCCTTTCCCCATGTCCTGACCCCTTTCGTCGCGGGAGTGGAATTCTTCGGGGGACTCTTCCTGCTGCTGGGGCTGCTCACGCGGATCTCCGCCGGTGCCCTCGGAATCGTCATGATCGTGGCCATCAAGTCGGCCAAGTGGGGGGATGTCGACTCGCTGGAGACGCTGCTCGGCTTCGATGAGTTCGAGTATTTGGCACTGTTTCTGTGGCTAGCCATTGCCGGGCCCGGCAAGGTGGCGCTGGATCCCTGGCTGCAGCGGGTCTGCGGAGGGCAGCGAGCCACGGGCCCCGCGATGGAAGCCCGTGCTCAATGAAGGGCTGGCAGGCCTTCAGCGCTCCCAGTGACCCCGCTCGAAGTGGTATCGGTTACCGCGGCGCTCCCAGTGGTCCGGACGCCAGTGATACCCGCGTCGCTCGCGCATGTAATGTCCGTCGACCCAGACATGCTCGCGTCCGTTCCAACGCCAGTATCCTGGTGCCCAGACGTAGCCGAGGCGTACCGCCGGGGCGACGACCACGCGATCGGGTGGCGGTGCAACGGCCACGTCGCTGTAGTACCCGCCCGCGGGTTCCACTACGCAGGCCGACAGTGCTGTCAAGGTCACGGCGGTCAAGACCGCCAGTACGGTGGTATGTAGCTTCATGATCACCTCCTGGGATTGCCCGTGCGACTTGGCACCCGCTTCAGATAACGCTCGAGCCTGCAGAAAGTTACACTCCGGCGCGCGCCCGTCTGCGCTCATTAAGCGGATAATCGCGGAACCGGCCTGAACCCATCCTGTATCGCAACTACCAGGTGACCGATGAAAACAACAGCCCTGTTCATTGCTGCCGTGTGCATATGCGGCATCGCTGCCGCGCAGCCGCCCGGACCGCCGCCGGTCGTGCGCGGCACCATTGTCAGCCTCGACGGCGACAACCTCACATTGAAGACGAATGCGGGCAAAACCGAGCACATCACCCTTCACAAGGACTGGCGCGTGACCGTCCTCAAGCCCGTGGACGTGGCGACGATCCAGCCGGGTAGTTTCATCGGTACAGCGGAGATGCCCCAGAAGGACGGCACCGGCCGCTCGCTGGAGGTGCACGTGTTTCCTCCAGGCGTGAAAGCCGGCGAGGGACACTACGGCTGGGATTCCAAGAAGGGCTCGATGATGACCAACGGCACCGTGGGCAAGGTGACTTCGACTCCCAAGGGCCGTGAGCTGGATGTCGATTATCCGAACGGGCATCGCTCGATCGTCGTGCCTCCCGGTGTGCCGGTTGTGGAGTTCACCGATGGCGATCGGTCGCTGATCAAGCCGGGCATTCCGGCCTTTCTGATCGCACCGCCGGCGAAGGATGGGACGTTGTCGGCGGGTGGGATCGTCATCGGCGAAAATGGCGCCAAGCCGCCGATGTAGGCAGTTGCGATGATGGGCGGCGTTGTCTCTCAGGCTCCGGCGGCGGAGCGCACGGACCGGGCCCTCCCGGACGGACGCATCGCGTTCTACCGGCATCCTCTGCCGGTGCGCCTGACTCACTGGGTGAATGCGCTGTGCCTGATCGCGCTGCTGATGAGCGGTTTGCAGATACTCAACGCTCATCCGGCACTCTACTGGGGAGAGATCTCGACCTTCGATCACCCGTGGATGAGCTTCGGGTCGGGCGATGCGCCCGCGTTTCCGGGGTGGATCACCTTGCCGGAATATCAGGACCTGGCAGGCGGCCGCAGCTGGCACTTCTTCTTTGCGTGGCTGTTCGTGCTGAACGGGCTCACCTATCTTGCCTATGCCCTGGGCAGCGGCCGGGTGAGCCGGGTGCTGGCGCCCGACAGGGAGCAACTCCGGCACATCGGACGCTCGCTGGCAGATCACCTGCGCTTGCGATTTCCGCAGGGTGCAGCGGCGCGCCGTTACAACGTGTTGCAGAAGCTCAGCTACCTGGTGGTGGTGTTCGGCCTGTTGCCCCTGATGCTCCTCACGGGGCTGACGATGTCGCCCGGGATGGATGCCCGCCTGCACTTCCTGACCGCACTCTTCGGTGGACGGCAATCCGCGCGCAGCGTGCATTTCTTCTCGGCCGCCGCCCTCGTGGCTTTCTTCCTGATCCACATCCTCGCGGTGCTGGCGGCCGGCCCGCTTAACGAGGTGCGCTCGATGGTGACCGGCTGGTTCGTCATCAGGTCGGAGGAGCGCCGGTGAGCTTCGTAACGCGCCGCCGGTGGCTGCAGCGGACTCTTTCGGCTATCGGGGGTCTGACGCTGAATGCGTGCGACCGGATCACCGAGTCTGCGGGCGTGAATTCGACACTCGATTGGGCCGAGGGTCTCAATCAACGGGTGCAGCGCGTACTGCTGGGGAGGAAGGCCCTGGCACCGGAATACTCCGAGAAGGACATCTCGCGTGAGTTCCGTGCGAATGGCACGACCAACCCCAATACCGACGAGTACAACGCTCTGGCGAAGAATCGTTTCGCCGACTGGAAGCTGGCAGTCGGTGGACTCGTCGAGCGCCCCCTGCAGTTGTCCCTCCAGGAGCTGCGTAGCATGCCCTCCCGGACGCAGATCACGCGCCACGATTGCGTGGAGGGATGGAGTTGTATCGGCAAGTGGAAGGGGGTTCAGCTCAGCACGGTGATTGCCCGCGCAGGCCTGCAGCCAACTGCCCGATTCATTGCATTCCACTGCGCCGACACGCTCGAGCTGACTCTCGACGGCACCGGGCAGTACTACGAGACGATCGACCTGGTGGACGCCGTGCACCCGCAGACGCTGCTCGCTTATGAGATGAACGATCAGCCGCTGGACATTCCGCACGGCGCGCCTCTGCGGCTGCGCCTGGAGCGCCAGTTAGGCTACAAGATGGCCAAATACGTCATGCGGATCGAGGCCATCGAGAGCTTCAACAAGCTCGGACGCGGCCAGGGCGGCTACTGGGAAGACCGCGGTTACCAGTGGTACGCCGGCATTTAGGCGCAGGTCAGCTCAGCACGGCCGTCTTCATGCGCGCGATCCGCTCGAAGTCGATAGCGGCGCCGAGACCCGGATCCTGCGGTGCGTGCACCAGCCCTTGCGCGTCAACCGCGATGTCCTCGATCAGGCCGTATTTGTTGGAGGCGTCCGGCAGCAGTACTTCGAAATACTCGCAATTGCGGATCGCCATCGCCACGTGGAGGTTCGCGACGTTGTTGAGCGAGTTGCAGCCGTGGTGGATTTCGAAGTTCATGCCGAAGGCTTCCGCCAGGTGCGCCGTCTTGATGCAGGTCGTGATGCCGCCCTTGAAGCAGACATCCCCGCGCAGGTAGTCCGTTGCCTGCGCCAGCAGCCACGGACTGTACTGATCGAACCCGCCCCACGGCATTTCCGTGGCCATGACGGGGACGCGCACCTGCTGTTTCAGCTTCACGTATCCCTGGATGTTCCATTCGGAGAGCGGGTCCTCATACCAATAAAAGTCGAGCTCCTGGATGGCATGGCCGACGCGCACCGCCGCCGGATAGTCGTAGGTCCAGGTGGCATCGAGCATCAACGGGTAGTCCTCGCCGACGGCCTTGCGCACGGCCGTGCACACCTTGATGTCTTCTTTCCACGGATGCGGCGGGTGCAGCTTGTACGCCTGCCAGCCCTTCGACTTGTAGTGCAGCGCCTGCTGTACGTATTCCTCGGTCGAGGCGAGTACCTGGGAGCTGGCGTAAGCGGGCAGGGCGTCGCGGTAGGAGCCCAGCAGCCGGTGAATGGGCAGGCCTGCGATCTTGCCCGCCAGGTCCCACAGTGCGACATCGACGGCGCCGATCGCCTGGGTCAGGGGAGCGCGCCCCCGGCCCCAGAGGCGGTGGTAGAGCCTCTCGCGGTCCAGAGGGTTCTGCCCCATCACCACCGGCTTCAGGAGTGCAATGAGATTGGGGCCGTCCACTTCGGCGCCGCGATTGGCGGCACCCAGGAAGGAATGGCCCGTCACCCCCTCATCGGTCGTGATCGCCAGCAGTCCCAGCGTACAGGAGCCGCTCGGCAGCGGGATGTTCGGTCCATACGCGACGCGCGGCAGCCCGTCCCACGTGAACATCGTGAGAGTGACATCGACGATCTTCATCAACCCCCCGTGGCGGTCGCCTCACGCGGCGGCGTGTTGGGCCTCCTCCCCGGATGTCAGGCGTCCCTTATCGACGTATAGCCGGCGTGAGGCGTGATCCGCGGCGCGTGAATCGTGGGTGACCATGATAATCGTCTTGCCGTGCTGACGATTCAGGATCTGCAGCAACTCCAGGATTTCCTCGGCCGTCTCGCGATCGAGGTCGCCGGTCGGCTCATCGCAGACCAGCAGGGTAGGGTCGGCGACGATGGCCCGTGCAATGGCGACGCGCTGCTGCTGTCCGCCCGAGAGCTCAGCGGGTTTGTGCTTGGCGCGGTCCGCAAGGCCCACCACCGCGAGAGCGGCGGCGACGTTCTTCTTGCGCTGGCTGCGCGACAGATTGGTCAGCAGCAACGGTACTTCCACGTTGCGCTCGGCGCTCAGCACGGGGAGCAGGTTGTAGAACTGGAAGATGAAACCGATGTGTCGTGCGCGCCACTTGGCGAGCTGTCCGCTGGAGAGCCGATCGATCCTCTGGCCCGCGACCTGCACCTCACCCTGGTCGGGCCGATCGAGTCCGCCGATGAGGTTCAGAAGGGTGGTTTTGCCGGAGCCGGAAGGACCCATGAGCGCAAGGAACTCGCCGGTGGCGACTTCCAGGTCGATCCCGTGCAACACCTCGACCTTCTGCTTGCCGCGCGTGTAGCGCTTGACGACGTTCTTGATGGAAACGATGGACGTCATGCGAATCCCCTTCGTTGCGAGTCCGAGTGCTGCCGCTCAATGCCCGCAGCAATGTCCCCCGTGACGGTGCCCACTACAGGTCCTCTGGGCGCCCCTGTTGCGCACGTGCGCGCAACTTTGCGGGAGACAGTCTACAGGGGCCCAGGCGTGGTTGTCTGCGAGCGTTCACTCGCGTCGTCGGGTCGAAACCACGCTTTGCCGTGTTGCGGCGTCTGCCGGCGGCGGCAGGTTCTCTTATGATCGGTCGCGTGCGCAAGCTCGACAGACCGGCCGGCGGCGGTAGTACAGAAGCTCCTCCGGGAGACCGACCACTACGCGGTTTAACCGCCCGTGAGCTCACGCGGCGGCTCGAGGCGGCGCTGGCGGCGCGCGACGGGCTCGACGGGGCCCATTGCATCCACGAGTCGTGGATGCGCGGGGAGTTCGCAGCCAACATCGAGACCGCTCTGGAGCGCCTGTGGCAGCAGGCATCGCCCTCGATCCCCGAATGGCTGCCGATGCGCTACATCGATTGGCTGCCGGCCGCCTACGAAGTGGCCGGCCGGTTCCGCGCCGCCGCCGGCGGCCGCTCCAACATCTACCTGGTGTTGCTCGATTACGCCGATCGGCGCGACGGGCCACATGGCGTCTATGTTGGAATGAGTCATTACTCCCCGGCCCGGCGCTTCGAGCAGCACAAGGCCGGAATCCGTGCCGCCGGCAGCGTCCTGAAGCGGGGCATCGAAGTGTTGACGGGGCCGATCCTGCACCTGCAGCACATCTCGCGGCGCGAGGCGGCGGCGATCGAGGTTGCGCTCGCGGAGGCGCTGCGGGAGGCCGGTATCATTGTGACCGGCGGGCACTAGTCCTGAATGTGGTACACGCCCGCCCCCAGCCGCAGGCTCTCCTCGGTCGACCCCGGAGCGACCTCGTGCCGGGTCAGCCAGTCGTCCACCCGTTCCAGAAACGCCTGGCCCTCCCGATTGAGGAACTGGCGGAACTCCGGCAGGGCGCTGGCGCGGATGTGGATGTTGGCGGCAGAGCGCTCGAAGCGCGTGGCGTGCTGGGGGCTGCGAGTCAGGTTATGTACGTATGTCGTCGCGATGTCGGCGAGCACGGTGCCCCAGAGCCGAACCAACTGCTCATCCATCTTGTGCGGGATGTACGCCCGTTGCAGCGCCTCGAGCCGGCCGTCGGGAGTCATGCGTACCGCTCCGGCGCTGCGCAGCTCCTTCAGGAGCGTCGACGGGCGCACGTCACTCGCGCCGCACCGCCGGACGAGAGCGGTGAAACTGGGGCCGTCGCCCTCCATGGCAAGAAGCTCGGGTTTGCCATCGGGGCGCAGGAAGTCAGCGTCCTGGTGCCAGGCGGCCAGCACCAACGCGGCCTTGGAAACGTACGCCGTCCAGGCCTCGGGGGCTGTTGCGATACGCTCGCGCTGCTTGCGCACTTCGCGCCGCGCCAGACCGGTCAGAACCGCCGTGCGCGAAACGTTCGTGGGGCGTCCCCGCTTGCCGAATTGACGCGTTGCCACTTCGACATAAGTGGTTTTGGCGAGCGCGGCGAAGTCCTTCCACGTGATCCCACAACGGATCAGGACGTGGATCAGAGGTTTCAACCACTGCCGGGTTGCCGCGAGAACCTGAGAGTTGGAAGCCGCGCCCATGGGCGGACTATCGCACAGGCGAGCCCCCTGCAAGACAGGGCGCAGTCGACACTCGCTATTTGTTTATTGGCAAAGGTCGCCTGCGCAGTGCTAACCGGTACTAGCGCTCGACGAAGGCTCGCTCGATGACATAATCGCCGGGCTCGCCGATATGCGGGGAGATCTTGAAGCCGCGGGCATCCAGCAGCGCCTGGGTGTCGGCGAGCATGGCCGGGCTGCCGCAGACCATGACCCGGTCGGTCTGGCTGTCGATCGGGGGCAGATGCAGGTCCTGGAACAGGCGGCCCGACTCGATCAGCTGCGTCAGGCGGCCGCGGTTGCGGTACGGCTCGCGGGTGACGGTGGGGTAATAGTGCAGTTTCTCTCGTGCTGCCTCACCGAGAAACTCATGCTCTTTGACCTTCTGGACCAGGCTGCCCACCACTGCACTCTCGCGGATCCAGCGCACGCCATGCACCAGAACGACGTGCTCGAAGCGCTCATAGACCTCGGGGTCCTTGATGACGCTCATGAACGGAGCGGCCCCGGTGCCGGTGCTCAGCAGATACAGCCGCTTGCCAGGCTTCAGGTCGTGCAGGACGAGCGTTCCGGTCGGCTTGCGGCTGACCAGAATCGGGTCTCCCTCGCGGATGTGCTGCAGGCGGGAGGTCAGCGGACCATCGGGCACCTTGATGCTCAGGAATTCGAGGTGCTCCTCGTGATTGGCGCTGGCAATGCTGTAGGCGCGCAGCAGCGGACGGCTGTCGACGTGCAGACCCACCATGACGAACTGCCCGTTCTCGAAACGCAGGCCCGAGTCGCGTGTGGTGGTGAAGGTGAATTGAGTGTCCGTCCAGTGATGTACTTTGAGTACCTGCTCGGTGCTGATCGCCGCCAAGATCGCCTCGTCAAGCTCGTGGAATTCGGGTGCGGAATGTTACCTAAGTGGCCGCCGCTGACGAGGTCTTTCGGGGCATGGCCTCATAGCCTGGCGTTATACTCGTGCGGGGGCCGCGGCGGGCACTTCCCGGCATGCGCATAAGCCTATGATCCAGAACGAATTTTCCGCGCCCCCAGGCGCCGCAGGCGCGCCCGCTTTGCGGGGCCGGACCCTGTTCATCAGCGGCGCGAGCCGGGGCATCGGGCTGGCCATCGCGCTGGGCGCGGCGCGGGCTGGTTCCAACGTGGTCATTGCTGCCAAGTCCACCCAGGAGCACCCGCGGCTTCCCGGGACGATCTTCACCGCGGCCGCGCAGGTCGAGGAGGCCGGAGGTCACGCACTGGCGCTCGCCGTTGATGTCCGCAACGAGGAGCAGGTAGCAAGCGCTGTGGAGCAGGCGGTGGCGCGCTTTGGTGGAATTGACGTGCTGGTGAACAATGCCAGTGCGATCTCGCTGACGGATACCGCGCACACCCCGATGAAGCGCTTTGACCTGATGCACCAGGTCAACGCGCGGGGCACTTTCCTTTGCTCGAAACTGTGCCAATCTCATCTCGCGCGCGCCTCGAACCCCCATATCCTCACCATCTGTCCGCCTTTGAGTCTCAGCGAGCGCTGGTTCGCCCCCCACGTTGCTTATTCGCTCTCCAAGTATGGGATGAGCCTGTGCGTGCTCGGACTGGCCGCGGAGCTGCGGCCCCAGGGCATAGCTGTAAAATCCCAGTGGCCGCGTACCATAATTGCCACCGCCGCGCTACAGGTGGCGATGGCTGGCCTGGGAGAGGAACAGCGCCGCCGCGCGCGGAGCCCCGAGATCATGGCCGACGCTGCCTGCATCATCCTGACACGCCCGAGCCGGGAGTTCACCGGCCACTTCTGCATCGATGAGGAAGTGCTGCGCTCAGTGGGCGAGACGGATTTTTCGCGGTATCGTCCGGAAGGCATCTCCGAGGAGCAGTTGCTGCCCGACCTGTTTCTGTGATGTGCTCGCGGCGCCGCATCACGGGCCGTACGCACAGGGAGGTTGGATTTCCGTGACGACGATGCGGGATCGCGAGACGCTTGCCCGGGCATGGGCCCAGGAATCCGCCCAGGAATCAGCCCAGACATCGACCCCGGGGGCGGCCCAGGAGCTTGCCCAGGCATGGGCCCACGAGCTGCGCCAGCCACTGTCGGCAATCCTGAGCAACGCTCAGGCTGCGCTGCGGCTGCTGGCGGGCGGGGCGGTTGCTACAGAGGAGGTATGCGAAATTCTCAAGGATATCGTCGCATCCGACAAACGGGCTGCCGTCATTCTCCGGCGTTTGGAGGAGGCTCAGCGTCGCGCCGCGGAGGGCGGCACGC
The DNA here is from genome assembly GCA_964563075.1 of uncultured Steroidobacteraceae bacterium. Taxonomy (GTDB): domain Bacteria; phylum Pseudomonadota; class Gammaproteobacteria; order Steroidobacterales; family Steroidobacteraceae; genus 13-2-20CM-66-19. The sequence goes on from CAZLYG010000003.1 coordinate 19,846, forward strand.
GCAGCGAGGATCCTTCGGGACCGAATGTATTGCAGGCAGCGCAGGGAGAGCAGGCATGAGCGCCTCCATGGGCACGCTTTACATCGTTGACGATGACCTGCAGACGCGTGCGGGGCTGGCACGGCTGTTGCGTTCGGCGGGATACCAGACCCGCACATTCGGCTCGGCCGGCGAGTTTCTGGATGCCCACGCGCACCTGGAGCAGGCCCCGGGCTGCCTGATTCTCGACCTGGCCATGCCGCAGATGAGCGGCCTGGAGTTGCAGCAGGCCTTGTGCCGGGCCGGATGCCGTCGCCCCATCGTTTTCCTCAGCGGCAAGAGTGATATCTCCAAGAGCGTGCGCGCGATGAAGGATGGTGCGGTCAATTTCCTGACCAAGCCTGTCGATGCCCGCGAGCTGTTCGCCGCGGTAGAGGAGGCGCTGTCGATCGACGCCGCGGAACGAAGTGCGTGGATAGCCCGCCATGGCGTGGTCGAGCGCATGGCGACTCTCACGCCTCGAGAGAGGCAGGTCCTCGGCCAGCTCGTGTCGGGGAAAATCAACAAGCAGATCGCCGCGGCACTGGGCACCGCCGAGAAGACGGTCAAGGTGCACCGCTCACGCGTCATGCGCAAGATGCACGCGGGGTCGATCGTCGAGCTGGTGAAACTGGCCTCACTGGTCGACATCGAGCCGGCAGCGGCGTTACCCGCAGGAGCGCCGGCTGAGCCCGCCGCACAACCCAGTCGGCACTAGCGAGTCATCCTCAAACGTGGGACCAATGGCCAATTGTCGGCTGTTGGAGCTAGAGCATCATCGGTCCTCCGGTTCTCGCGCGTGCGCGTGCGACTGCCGGAGGAAACACCGCCCCGCAGGAGTTCGGCCGCCACGCGATCGGGCTTCACCCTGCCAAGGAAGGGCTCGGGCGGAGGGGGTGTCCAGGCCGGGTCCGGCGCTGCCACGTCGGCCAGATGCGAGAGGGGGAAAGGAGTTCCCCCTCTCCCTGCCCTGGCGGGAAACTCAGCCCTCCGGCGGGACACTCAGCGCGTGTCCAGCGCCTCCCTCGTGAGGTCGCGGGTCGGGGTTCGGGCGACGCGCCGCACGACGGCCAGCAGCTCTGACTCGTCGAAGGGCTTGGCGAGGTGTTCCCTGAATCCCGCCGCGAGGCAGCGAGCGACATCGTCCTTGAACACACGTCCGCTGATGGCGATCGCCGGCGGTGGGCCGCAGGCAGCGGCAGAAGCCTGGATCGCGGCCATGCGCGCCGGCAATTCCAACCCGTCGCCATCGGGCAACGTGAGGTCGCAGATGACGGCATCGAACGCGAATCCGGTATCGCGGGCTTCCTGCAGCGCGCGGATCGCACCAGTCAGCCCGGCTGCTCTGACAACGATGTGTCCGTGACTTGCCAGCAGGCGCTGACAGGCCCGGGCGATGGCATCGTGGTCGTCGATGAGCAGGATGCGCAAAGTGTCAGGCGTTACGGCAGCTTCGGCGCCAGGGCCGAGGAGCTCGAGTACCTCGGGCGCCATGGATAGCGGCTCGTCTGCAGCCGCCGCTGCGGCGGCGACGCGCGCGCTCAGGGCGACAGGAACTGCGCCTGCGGAGGCTGGAGTGACATCGCTGATGGGCAAACGCACCGTGAAAGTCGCGCCTTGCCCTTCGCCCTCGCTGGCCGCGGTAATGGTGCCGGAGTGCAGCGAGACGATCCGGTGAGCGATGGCGAGCCCGAGTCCGAGCCCTTGCCCGGGATGCGATTCGAACTGCCCCTGCCAGTATCGCTCGAAGAGGTGGGGGAGCGCTTCGGCCCGAATGCCGCGTCCCGAGTCGCTGACCGTGATCTCCACGTCCGCCGCGCGACGTCGACAGCGCACCCCGATCCGACCACCGGCGGGAGTGTAGCGAATCGCGTTGACAAGCAGGTTCCATAGCACCTGCTGCAGTCGCTCGGGATCGCCCTCGATCGGACCGGTGTCCGGATCCAGGCTGGAGTGCACGTTCACTCCCTTGGCCCGCGCCGTCGGCCGGAATGAATCGAGGACGACGCGAATGACCTCGCAGAGCGAGGGCAGGGGCTGCAGGTCCACCCGCATTCGCCCGGTCACGATGCGAGCCATGTCCAGCAGGTCGTCGATCAGTCGGCGCTGGACTCTCGCGTTGCGTTCTATGAGATCGAGGGCGATGCCGTCCTCTTCGCTCAGGCCGGCTTGCTTCAGAAGCGCCGTCCAACCGAGGATCGCCATCAGCGGGCTGCGCAGCTCGTGAGAGAGTGTCGCAAAGAAATCATCGCGCGCGCGATTCGCCCGTTCAGCCGCCTCACGGGCGCGCCGCTCGGCAGCGCGCAATTTCGCCTGGGCCAGCCGAGCGTCAACGCGCGCCAGCAGCTCTCGGGCCGAGAACGGCTTGATCACGTAGTCGTCTGCACCCGCCCGCAGAGCTTCTTCCGAGGCTTCCTCTCCCGCACGGGCGCTCAGCAACATGACGGGCAATCCACTCGAGCGGGGGTTGTCGCGCAGCAGTCGCAGGAGCCTGAAACCATCGATGCCCGGCATCATGACGTCGGCAATGACCAGATCCGGCAGGCTGCGGGCAATCTGCTCCAGCGCGCGGGTGCTGTCGGGGGCCGCATCGACGTGCCATTGTCTGCCGAGTAGCCGGCTCAGGTAGTCGCGCATGTCGGCGTTGTCATCGACGACGAGAATCCGCGCGGACGGGGACGGGCTCTCCGGCGCCGCAAGAGCTTCGTGCTCGCGAGGTGTCCCAGCATGAGCAAACTGCGTACAGCGCGCAGAGTTCGGCAGCCAGCCCAAGGCCTCTTCCACGAACGGCAGTGCACCGGTATCCGCGCGGGCCAGCTTGCGCGAGGCACCGATCCGGTCCGCCGGGAGGTGTTGGCAGCCGCGCGGCATGTTTACTGTGAACGTCGTCCCCCGACCGAGCTCGCTGCGGGCCTGAACGCTTCCGCCATGAAGCTTCACCAGCTCCTGCACGAGTGACAGCCCGATACCGGAGCCTTCGTGCGTACGGGACTGTGCGGAACGCCCACGGAAGAAACGCTCGAACAGCCGGGGAAGATCATCTGCAGCAACACCGCATCCGGTGTCCGCAATTTCCAGCTCCACATGCTCCGCGATGGCGCGCAGGCGCACACTCACATGCCCGTCCAACGTGAACTTGAAGGCGTTGGAGAGCAGGTTGAGAACAATCTTCTCCCACATCTCGCTGTAGACGAACACGGGCACGGGAAGAGGAGGGCAGTCGATCTCGAGCGCCACGCCAGCGCGCTCGAATGCGGAGCGGAACACGCTGGCCAGGTCAGCCGTGACGAGGGCGAGGTCCACGGGCTCATAAGCGGCCTCGATCCGGCCTGCCTCGATACGCGAGAACTCCAGAAGCGAGTTGACGAGCTTCAGCAGCCGCCGGCCGCCGCGTTGCGCGATGTCGAGCAGCTCGCGCTGCGTGCTCTGCAGGCCGCCGGAGCTCAGCACGTCGTTGATGGGGCCGAGCAACAGCGTCAGTGGAGTGCGCAGCTCATGGCTGATGTTGCTGAAGAATACGGTCTTGGCACGGTCCAGATCGGCGAGCGCACGCACCCGCTCGCGCTCGTGCTGCTTGGCCCGCGCATTGGAGATCGAGGTCTCCAACTGGCTGGCGATGAGCTCGTGAAAGGCGCGGGATTCTTCCAGCGGGCGCATCGGATTGACGCC
>CAZLYG010000003.1:23542-27635 GCA_964563075.1 uncultured Steroidobacteraceae bacterium
TCTCCACCCAGGACCGGCAGGGCAAACGCACGCTCGGGCGTCACTTGCGGCGCGCGCAGGCTGTCGCCGATCAATAGTTGCACGTTGTCCACCAGCATCCCGGCTGCGCCGGCCGCCACACTGGCAACCCTCCATGCGTCAGCTCCTGTGGCGAGATCTATGTTCTGGGGAACGGTGGGCGGAATACTGAGCCAGCCGCTGCTGCCACAAAGGTGCGCCTGCGAGCCCTCGATCAGATAGAGCAGCGCGAAGGGCAGATCGCGCGGATTGCCTTCGAGAGTCGCCGCGGCCGCCTGGCATGCACCCTGTGGAGTTTCGGCGGAGGCACTGTGTGCCGCGAGCGCACGCAGACAGTTCAGCTGCCGGTCTGCGATGACACGCGCCGTCGTCTCATAGGCCGTGCAGAAGATTCCATTGGGCCGGTCATGATGGTCGCGCAGGGCGGCGAAGGAGAAGGTGATGTAGGTTTCCTCCAGGTAGCCGCTGCGCTGCAGGGGAATCAGGAGATCCTCCTCTCCGGTAGGCGCCCCGCTCGCGAGGGTGATACTGAAGCGCGGCTCGAGGATCTGGGTCCAGATCTCCTTCCAGGCTACCGGTACGGGCAGGCCCAGGGCCGCCGGATGCCGAGCCGGCCCGCCGATCGGGATGAAGGCGTCATTGTAGAAATAGACGAGCTGCGGGCCGAACGCGAGCGCCGTCGGGAAGCTCGAGTCGAGGATGATCCGCACCGCATTGCGCCAGCTCTCGGGCCATTGAGCCGGCACTCCGATCGGCGTGGAGCCCCAGTCGAATTCGTGGAAGCGCGTGGCCATCTCGCCGCTGATGGCGGGCGGGCGGTGCCCGGCGGAAACACTTGGCGATTCCCTGTGCTGCGGTAAGGGCATGAGCACTCGCAAGGCCGTAGGGCCGTACCGAGGCTATCAAATGCGACGCTGCGCGCGCTAGACTTTCGGCTTCGTGGGGGGAGCGTCACTATGAAGAAGGCCGTTATCGGATTGCTGGCGTTCGTGCTCGCGGCAACTGTCCCCGCGTGGGGCAAGAAGTCCGCGCCGGCGCTCACGATCAGCAAGGGCGCCCGCATCGGAGTGGTCAGCCTGCTCGATCCGGACATCACTCACTACCATGCCAGCGCCAGGATCCAGGACAGCTTCCTGAAGACCCATCAGGTACAGTGGCCCGTCGATGCCATGTTCATGGACGCGGTGAAGCAGCGCCTCGCGCAGCTGGGACTCGAAGCGGTGGCCGTGGCTCCAAGCCCGGGGCTCGAGCGCAACCGACACGACTACTTCGTCGATCATTCCGTGGTCGATGGCCTCTCCCGCCCCTGTGCCGACGAGTTCAACCAGATGGCCGCCGACAATCATGTCGATGCGTTCATCGTCCTTGTCCCAGCTGTCAACGACGCCGACCATGCAGGCTCTGCGCGGCGCAAGGATCTACCGGAGTATCTGCGCGGTTGGGGTTTCATCACCAAGGGCGAGCCCCCTGAAGGCAAGCCTGCAGTATTCGACATGACGCAAGTGCTGCTGGTGAGCGCGACGGGCGGCACTTCCCTGCTGCGTGCACGGGAGTTTGGCGGGCATTACACCGACACCTGGTCTTCCTTCACCACCCCGCCCGACCTGAAGGCAGTCCCAGACGATGAGCTCGACCAGCTCAAGCCGGTGATCTCAGGATTGCTCACGCGTCAGGCGGACCGCGTCTTCGACCAGATCGAAATCGTCGGCGGCGGTACCTAGCGCCCCCCGGGTCACTTCGACAATGCCCCGGTCGCCGTCGACCCTGACCCAGTCACCCGTGCGAATCAGCGTGAGAGGGTCCTGATCCAGGTCGGTGACGGCCGGCACCCGCATCACGACTGCACCCAGGGCGATCTTGGTCGTCATTTCATTGAAGATCAGCGCTTTCGGTGCGGTGCGCGCAAGCCGCGTGAGGTGAAAGGCTCCGGACCACCCGGAGGACCCCTTGGCTCCCGGACATACGAGCACCTTGTCCTTGAAGCTCTGCCCGTGCAGCTCGTGGCGCGTCTCGATGATCGTTCCGGTCATCGGATTGACGCCTCCCCAGCCGGAGATGGTGTCGTGAGTGACGAGTGCCTCGCCCTCGGCAACGCCTCCCACGACCTTGCGACCGCGTAGCGTCAGAGTCGTCGTGCTGCTCATGGCCGCTCCCCGTTCCAGCGGCCTGTGAGGGCCGCCGCGATGCAGTCCCGTGTCGTTCCGAACCAGGCCTGGATACCCATGATCGCCGGCAGGTAGTGTGCCTGCTTCGCGGAGTCCAGTGCGGCCACACGCGTCCCGGGCGGAATGGCCTGGCCGATCGCCGAGCAGGTATCGGTCAGCACCTGGCCCCCGGCACTGCGGATCGTCTGAGTCAGCCCCCGCGCGTCCGCCATCGATTTCACGGCACGCGAGGTGAACACCCAGAGATTACAGTTGGTGCTGATGTGCTTGCCCGCCAGCAGACGGCAGACCTCTTCGATCTGTTCCAGTGCCGCGTGCGGGCAACCGATCATGACGTAGTCGACGTTCGGGTCGTGGGCCCCCGAGTTGAGCTCATCGTAGGTACGCCGCCGCTCGGGCTCGCCATAGTGCACGACCTCGAGCGGCTCGTTGGGGCCGAATGCCTCCTCCAACGTCGCGGCTTCCGGTGTCACTCCTACCAGGTGATAGAGCTCGACTCCCCCGGAGGAAGCCGCGGCGGCACCGAAGTGCTTGTGATGGATGAGCTCCGGCCTGCCGAAGCGTCCGCTGAGCACGGGGATGCGCTCTCCGACCGTCGCGCCGGTGAAGTACCCGAGCATGCCCCAGCCCATCAGGTCGTCCACTGCGACGTCGACGTGGATCCGATGAGTGCCGAAGCGGTTCTCCGCACGGTGCAGGCCCCAGTCAGGGATCCGGCCGGTGAGCATCGCAGCGCTGGTGCTCTCGCGCCCTTCCGTGTTGGTGCGCGCGCCCAGCACTGAGTTGCAGTAGACGATCGCCGAAGACTCCATCCAGGCGCAATGCTCGCCACGCGCGGGCACGTTGCCGACGAGATACGGCGTGCACGTCTTGAGGATGTCGATGCCTTTGGTGCGGGCTGCCCGCTCGCTGTCGCCGCTCGCGCGCAGCGCTTCGGGCTTCGCACCCAGGATCTGCCAACCCTCCGGCGGGACTCCGCCTTGCAGATGACAGGAGTGCACGCTCACCTGCGGCACTTCCACCACCTCATCGCTGTCGAGGTCGAACAGAGAGTAGATGAGGTCGTAGGCATTCTCGGGCGTGGCCTTGTAGTAGTTGAACAGGAACGGCGTGTAGGTGCCGGGCACTCCGGCGACGTTGCTGGTGGGGACGAAACGCTCGGCGCCGAGCGCCTCGGCGTACCGTACCAGCAGCTCCATGGCCTTCTGCCGGGCTTTGCCCTCGCCGCCATCGAGCATGATCTTCTCGCTGTCGGTGAGTTGCACGCGCTTCAGTCCTTGCGGTCGAGGTTGTCGCGCAGGCCGCGCTGGAACTTCTGCAAGTCGATGGAATGTACCGAGCCACGGCCCGCAAGATCGAGTGCGTGTGCGGCGGCAGCACCCATGGCGATGCACGGCCCCATGACACGTATGGCGGAAAGAGCATGCGAGTCCGCGTCTACGCAACGGCCGGCGGCGACGATGTTGTCTGCGTCAGCCGGCACCATGCAGCTCAGCGGGATGTGGTAGACGTGATCGTCGGGAAACTGCTCCCAATGAACCAACTCTTTCGTGTCGTGGAGCTCGACCCACCAGGCGCAGCGCGCCGCAGCATCGGCCGGTCGCTGCGCTGAGCGAATGTCCTGCACCGACAGCTGCCGCGCGCCGACGATCCAGCGGGTCTGCCGCAGGCCGGGGTTGCCATACGCGCGCACGCGCGCGTTGGCGAAGATGGAGGCGAACTGCTCTTGCAGGAATCGCAGGATGGCATCCGCCTGACGGCGGCCCTCGAATACGAGACTGGCGGTGGCGAGCGGGCTCACCGGTGTCTCGAAATGCGTGATGTTGGCGAGCATGAAATTCCTGGCGGGAAAGTGCATCAGCCAGCCATCGTGACGCACCAACCCGTAGGGTGCGCCGTGGGTGGCGAGG
>CAZLYG010000003.1:27645-34888 GCA_964563075.1 uncultured Steroidobacteraceae bacterium
GCACTTCTTCGATGTTCAGTCCCTTGACCGCCTCCAGGTCGTATCCCTCGATCAGAAAATTCAGCGAGCCGTACACCGGCGCTTCCGGCTCGCGTACGGGCAGTCCCGCTTCGAAGCACAACGTCGCATCACCCGAGGAGTCGATGAACCCGTCCGCGATGACACGCAGCGCTCCAAAGCGCGTCGCGAAATCGATGTGCTGCACGCGGCGGTTCGCGAAAGCCACATCGGTGAGCACCGCGCCAACCACCGCTTGCACGCCGGCCCGCTCGATGCTGTGCTCCATCCAGCGTCCGAGTCGGACCTCGTCGTACTGGAATGTGACCGTGGAGCGATGCATGCGCAGGAGCGAGCCTTCCGCGCTCATGTCCTTGATCAGATCGTCTGCGACCAGATGCGTGATCTGATACGCGTGGGGTCCGTGGGTGTACAGGCCGATCAACGTGCCTATGATCGAGCCGATGGCCTGACCGCCAAGTGCGGGTGCGCCATCGACGATGACGACCCGGCGGCCGAGTCTGGCCGCCTCGAGCGCCGCGGCTACGCCGGAGATTCCGGCTCCCAGCACGCAGATATCGGCATGGATCGTCGTGGGCGTGCGGGTAATGGTACGGTATCGATCAGCACCGCGCCGGTGGACATGGGCTGCACACTGCGCCGGTAGATGGAAAGATATCCGGTGGATTTGCGCAATGCCGGCTCGCCCCGGCGCGCGCGCCGGGCCGCGATCTCGTCCGGTAACACCTCCAGGTCGATCACATGCGCATCCACGTCGATGCGGATGGGGTCGCCGTTCTCCACCAGCCCCAACGGACCGCCGACGGCCGCCTCCGGCGAGACCTCGGCCACGGTGAGGCCCTTGTTACACAGCCCGGAGAGCTGTCCATCGCATACGAAGGCGACTTCGTTCTGCAGGCCCGCCGCCTCCAGCGCGAACACGACCGAGGAGGCCGGGCCGGCCATTGCCGGTCCGCCCTTTGGCCCCATGCCACGGACAATGACCACGTGACCCGGCTTCACCTCGCCCCGACCGATCGCGCTCAGGGCCGCGGGGCAGTCATCGAATACCAGAGCTGCGCCGCGGAACTGCGCGTTGCGCCCAGCCTCGCGTAAGCCCAGCTTGACGATGGCGCTCTCCGGAGCCAGCGAGCCCCGCAGGATGGTGATGGGCTGTTCGGTGGAATAGGGGCGCTGCAAGGGGCGTATCACGTCCTCGTCGAATACCTCTGCAGCTGTGAGGCTGTCTCGCAGGGGACGCCCGGTCACGGTGAGCGCGTTCTGGTCCAGGAGCGAGGCAAGCTGCTTCAGCAGCGCGCGTGCTCCGCCGGCCGCTTCGAAGTCCTCGATGGAGTCCGGGCCGTTGGGACGAACGGCGCTGAGCACGGGAACCTGTCCCCCGAGCTCGTTGAACAGCGCGAACACATCGAGCGCGAGGCCCGCTTCCACCGCGGCCGCCTGCAGATGCTTGATGCAATTGATCGATCCGCTGACGCTCAGAACGGCCGCCACGGCATTGCGGAACGCGCCCGCGGTGAGGATGGCACGCGGCCGCAGATCCTCGTACACCATTTCGACGATGCGCCGCCCGGACTCGCGCGCCTTGGCGATCATCTTCGGGCTGTTGGCCAGCACAGGGGCGCTTCCCGGCAATGACATGCCGAGCGCCTCGCAGGCCACGTGCATCGAGTTGGCAGTCGCCATTCCGGCGCATACGCCCGGGCCTCGAATAGCGTTGTCGCACAGGCCGCGCAGCGTCTCGGACGACATCTTCCCGTAGGAAGCCTGCACGGAGCCGCGAAATACGTCCTCGATGTCCACGCGCTTGCCCAGGTACTCGCCGCTGGGCTGATACCCGCCGATCACCAGGATGGTCGGAATGTTGAAACGCCCGGCCGCCATCAGATGGGCGGGGGGCGTCTTGTCGCACGAGGACAGGCAGATCATCCCGTCCAGCTGTGCGCCCTCGACCGCGATCTCCATGTCGTTCACGATCAGATCGCGTGCGGCCAGGATGTAACCGCCGCCACCGCCGGCACCGATGATGAAGTCGCTCGGCGCAGCCGTGCGGATCTCGAACGGCAATCCCCCGGCCTCGCGCACCGCTTCCTTCACCAGCCGGGCGATGCCGTCCAGGTGCGCAAAGCAGATCGCCAGCTCCGAGGAGCTGTTTACCACGGCAATCTTCGGCTTGAGCATGTCCTCATCGGACAGCCCGAGCGCCTTCCACTGGGCTCTGCGGGCGGCCTCGCGTGGCGACCCGGGCTCGAGGTTGCTGCGCAAAGGCTTCTGCATCGGCTCATGTCCTCAAAAGCGCAGGCGGCGCAACCCCGTGATGGTAGTCGTGCGCCCCGGCTCAGGAGAACACGCCGGCCGGTGCGAGCTGCCTTCTCATTTCACGAAAGAGCGTGAAAGGGCTACCATCAGCCCGAAGCGGATGCCGTGTTGACAAGGGGGCTCGAGGGGCATGGCAGACATCGAAGCGCTGCAGGCGCAGGTCGAGGCGTTGGCGCGGCAGACAGCCGCGCAGGCCGAGCAGCTCGATCGGCTGCGGCACGAGGTTGCCGTTCTCGAGGACACCAACGCCGTCAAGTACCTGCACTTCAAGTACGGCTACTACATCGACAAATGCCTCTACGATGAGGCCGTCGATCTGTTCTCCGATGCCGGGGCGGTGCGTTTCCTGAACGGCCTGTATCGCGGCCGGGCCGGGGCGCGGCGACTGTACTGCCATTGGTTCCGCAATTATTTCACCAAGGGCTACAACGGCCCGGTGCGCGGTTTCCTGCTGGATCACCTGCTGTTCCAGGACATCGTGCACATCGCCCCGGACGGGCGCACTGCCAAGGGGCGCTTCCGCTGCGTCCTGCAGGGGGGCTGCCACGAGAGCCTGCGTGAGCCCATTCCAAATCTGCCCAAGCAGTTCTGGGAGGCCGGCATCTATGAGAACGAGTACGTCAAGGAAAACGGCGTCTGGAAGATCCAGCTCCTCAACTACAACATGCTCTGGCAGGCCAATTACGAGGAAGGCTGGGCACACAGCGGAGTGCATCTGCCTACGTTCACGAAGACATACCCCGAAGAGCCGCATGGGCCCGACGAGCTGGTTTCCACGGTGCAAAAGACGTGGCCCGAAACCTCAGTCGTCCCGTTCCACTACCCGCACCCGGTGACCGGCAAGTTCTGGCAGCAGAGCTGACAGGGACGCGGACGGGGACTGAGACGTGGACGTCAGGGACCCGGGGGCATCCCACGGCGCCACCGGCTGCATGCGCGACTTCAGGAACGTCACCAGCTCGCGTACCGCCGGCTTGTCCATCTTCATGCGCGGGACCATGGCTTTCAGCCACACCCGCGTCACGGGAAACTCCTCGAGCAACGCCACTACGCGGCCCGAGCGCAAATCCTCATCGGCGATGTAGCGCGGAAGGATGGCAATGCCGAGTCCGTGCCGCACCCCATCGAGCACGACGCGCGCGTCGTTGGCATGCAGTCGCGATTGAACGTCGACGCTGATCGAGGCCGGCGGGTTCTCGAACTGCCAGGTGTTGCCGAGCAGCACTGACGTCAGGCACTCGTGATCCACGAGCTCCTGCGGATGCAGGGGCCTGGGGCGGCCGCGCAGATACTCGGGCGAGCAGCAGCACAGCAGGGGGTAGGGGCACAGGGGAACATCGAGGACGTTGGGGTAGGAGGTCGGCTGTGCCCCGAAGACCATATCGACGCCACCGTCGAGGGGATTGACGGAGCGGTCCACGAGATGGATGTCCAGTGAGACGCGCGGATTGCCCGCCTGGAACTCGCTGAACAGCGCGCCCAGGAACATCGACGTCACCGTGGTCGGCCCCTGAATCTGCACATGGCCCTCGATCCCGTCGGGGTCCGCGGTGCAGCCGATGAACAGCTCCTCTACTTCGGCCACTACTCGCATGAAGCGCGGCAGAAAGCGCTCCCCGGCGGCGGTGAGCGCCAGTCCGCGCGTCGAGCGCACGATCAGGCGCGTCCGCATCTTCTCTTCCAGGCGCGTGATGCGCTTCGTCACGACGGAGGGCGCGACAGCCAGCTCGCGCGCTGCGGCAGAAAAGCTACCCCGGCGGGCGACGACCAGAAACGCGTTGATGTTCAGCAGCGTGTTGATGGTGTTCTCTCAATCAGAAAGCTGATCGCACATTTTGTAGCGTTCAACTGCGGCTCTGCGAGTGTTACCGTTTTTTTGTACGAACGAGACCTCGACGTCAACCAACAGGGGGTGGTTGCGATGATAGCTCAAGTTGTTGCGTCTTCGATACGCCGGGCGCGGCGTACCCATCCTGCATCCGTGCCAGCGGCGAGGGCTGCCGCGCTCGCGCTCTGCCTGGGTGCGATAGTGGCCCCGGCAATCGCCCAGAACGCCGCGCCGCCGCCGGGCGAGACGGCGGCCAACGCGCAGCCGGAAGGCGCACTGCAGGAAGTCACCGTCACTGCCCGTTTCAGATCCGAGAACGTACAGGCGACTCCGCTGGCCATTACGGCTGTCACGGCGGATACCCTCGCGGCGCGCGGACAGACGGATGTCACGCAGCTGGCGCAGTTTGTGCCTAACGCTGTCATCAACCCCCTGGGAGCGGGCTGGGGATCTACCATCGCCGCCACCATCCGCGGAGTTGGACTTTCCGATAACTCCCTGTCGTTCGAGCCCGGCGTGCCGATCTACGTCGACGGCGTGTACCTGGGCCGCCCGCAGGGCGCGATTCTCGACCTGCTCGATCTGGATCGCGTGGAAGTACTGCGCGGCCCACAGGGGACCCTGTTCGGCAAGAACGCGATCGGCGGCATCGTGAGCCTGATCTCCAAGCAGCCGACCGGCGACGGGCATGGTTACGCGCAAGCGGAGTTCGGCTCGTTCAACAAGCGCTACTTCCGTGGCTCGTGGGATATCTCTGTCGTCCCGGACTCGCTGTTTGCGCGCGTTTCGTTCTCGAGCAAGCGTCACGACGGCTATGTCGACGTTCTGGACTATGAGTGCGTCAATGGTCCCGGCAGTCTGGGGGCCGGTGGCACCGGGATCCCCGGTGTACAGGCTCCGATCAAGCTCGGCAGCGCGGTGAGCCCAACCGACACGCGCGGCTGCGTCGTGGATCATCAGGGCGGCGAGGACGTTCAGAGTGCGCGCATTGCGCTGCGGTACGTCGGTACCGAGAAGCTCGATGTCACCCTGACGGGCGACTACACCATCCAGAACGACGATGGGGCGCCAGACCAGTACACGACGATGAATCCGGCCAATCCCCTGGTAGCCGCATGGAACGGCATCGTCGGCACACCGGTATTCGGCATCAACTGGGATCAACGCTTCCTGCCGAAGAGCAACTACACCAACTACGACGGCTACACCGACCCGATCACCGGACACGTGTTTCCGAACGTCGACGACCTGACCGAGTACGGCGTGGCCAATACCATCAACTACACGGTGGCGCCGGATGTCACGCTGAAGGCCATTACCGCGTATCGGCGCTTCAGCAACTCCTTCGGGCGCAATTCATCCGGCTCGCCGCTGCCTATCAATTACACCTGGGATACCAGCAACCATCACCAGTGGAGCGAGGAGATCACCCTCACCGGCACGGCGTTCCAGAAGCTCGACTGGACCGTCGGCGGCTTCTACTACGACGGCACCGACTCGAACCAGGGATTCTCTTCTTTGTTCTATCTGGTGCCGTTCCTGGCGGACAACAGCTTCAACGACTACGACATCCAGACCACCAAGGACTACGCAGGCTTCCTGCACGGCGTCTACCACTTCACCGACCAGCTGAGCCTGGAAGTGGGCGTGCGCTACACCAGCGACAAGAAGCACGCCGTCATCTTCAGGCAGGCGTATGACGGCACCATAACGATTCCGCACACGCCCGTGGACGTGAGCGCAACACGTACCAACCCGAAGGTCGCACTGTCGTATCAGTTCACTCCCGACCTGCTGGGCTACATCCAATACTCGACCGGTTTCCGCGGCGGCGGCTTCGGGCCGCGCCCTGGAGATGCGTTCCAGGTGCGCTCCTTCAACCCGGAGGACCTGAAAACCGGCGAGATCGGTGTGAAGAGCGAGTGGTTCAATCACACGCTGCGCTTCAACGGGGATTTCTATTACAGCCGCTACACCAACCTGCAGCAGGGCTTCAACACCACCGATCCGCTGGGCAACCCCTGGTTCAGCACGGTGAACGTCGGTGCCTCGCGCATCTTCGGCATCGAGGCGGAGCTGCTGGCGGAGCCGATCACCGGCCTGCAATTGCAGGGCTCCTTCGGCATGACCGATTACAAGGTCACCGACGCCGGCGGACCGATCGACATGACCCCCGGCGATGCGAACTTCGGACAATCGGCGTTCGGCGTCTGCATCGTGCACGCCAATGGGGACAACTGCACACCGCAGCGCGTGCCGAAGTACACCGCCAGCGGCAGCGCCCAATATACCTGGTCGGTGCCCAATGGCGCTGCAGTCACTTTGCGGGGCGATACGACGTGGCAGTCCGCCGTGTACTTCACGGATCTGACCTACACCGCCGTGCCGGGGCAGGGCGCGTATGCCCTCTACAACGCGCGCCTCACGTGGGATTCGCCCAACAAGGACTGGTCCGTAGCGGCTTATGGGCAGAACCTGGCCAACAAGTTCTACTGGAACGGCAAGCTGACACTGCAGGTGCTCGGGTTCGAGGAAGGCAACCCCGGCATGCCGCGCACCTGGGGCATCGAGCTGAAACGTTCCTTCTGATCGCAACGGTCGCTTCCGTCCCCCTTTGGCGCGCTCCTCGCGGGGCGCGCGCTTTTTCGTGCCGGCCGCGGCCCGCCCCTCGCACCCCCCCCACTGCATTGCACCCACAGACGAGCGCTGCCCACCAGGGACGGAGTAAGCTGACCGTGCGGTCGGCCGACTCGAGGTAGGCTTTGGCGAACGTGAACATCCAGGCGGAGAGGGCAGTGCCGGTCGCGGGTGCGATCTCCTCCAGGACGTACGCCTACTACGTCGTCGCCGTGCTGTTTCTGGCGTACGCCGTCAACGTCATGGACCGCTCGGTCCTGGCCGTGCTGCTGGAGTCCATCAAGCGCGAGTTCGTCGTGGACGACAAGATGCTCGGGCTGCTCAGCGGGATGGCGTTCGCGCTGTTCTACGCCACGCTCGGCATCCCGATTGCGGCGCTTGCGGATCGGACCAGCCGGCGCTCCGTGCTCGCGGGCGCCGCGGCCCTGTGGAGCGCGGCGACGG
>CAZLYG010000004.1:0-32293 GCA_964563075.1 uncultured Steroidobacteraceae bacterium
GGGGCGGCCGCGTCCGGGGCAGTGCCGGGCCCGGGAGCCTGAGCCGCGGCGGCAGGAGTCGGCGCCGTCTGGGCGTGCATCTGGAGCGGTGCACGCGCGGGATACAGGACGATCCATGTTTCAAGACCAACACGGTATGTGCCCATCGCCTGCAGGCTCTGATCGGTCACCTGATGACAACTGGAATGCTTCAGCAGCTGAATGGCCGCTGAGTCCGGACCGCGAATGTGCAGGCCGCTGACCGCTTGAGGCGGAAATCCGCTGCTGCGTGCCGCAGAGCGCAGCGTGGCGCCCAGCGCCCAGCGTTCGGCCGCGCGATCCAACAGGGCCTCATGTCGCAATGGCAGAGCACGCGGTACGACGCCGCCGCAGCCACCCTCCCGCAACACTTGCACCGCGGTAAGCGCATCGGCCCGCACATCGGGAGCCGCCGCGCCAAGCCCGGCAACCAGGACAAGCACCCCCAGAATGGGAGCGCGAGGCAGACCGCACATGGCCACTCCAATCGCCACTCGAAAGGGCTCCCCGTTACAACGGACCACCGGCCGAGCGGATGACGCCGGCAGCGACTTCCCTGAATCGCCGCGCGCCGTCGTACAATCCCCCGTCACGTCGCCGCAACGTCGGAGCGCCATGAATAAGTACAGTCTGGTTCCGGGGCTCGTGCTGGCCTGCCTGCTGGGAGGCGCGCTGAGCGGGTCCGTCCACGCGCAGGTGCCCCCGACCGGGGACCCGGATCAGCTCGCGATGCTCAAGAGCAACGACCCGCAGCTGGCCCGCAACAAGAAGCTGGTGTTCGACTTCTGGCGGATCGTGTACGAAGGCGGCCACCTGGACCAGGCGCCCAAATACATGGCGCCGACCTACATCCAGCACAATCCCAACGTAAAGTCCGGACGCGACGCGTTCGTCGAGCTGTTCCGCAAGCAACGGCCGCCGCGCCCCATCGCGGAGCGCATCAAGGTCCCGGTCATTTCCATCATCGCCGAGCGCGACCGGGTCACCGTCAGCTACGTGCGCAAGGTGCGCGACCGCCAGAACCCGGACCACATCTACTACATGACCTGGTTCGACGCATTTCGGATCGAGAACGGGCTCATCGCCGAGCACTGGGACCCTTCCGAGCTGTGGGGTCCCGAGGGCAAGCCCCCCGGCGCCGAATTCTTCCAGTAGCGCATGAGCTCACCGACCCGGTTCCGCCGCGAGGTGGGAACCTTTGCCCTGATGCTCACGGGCCTGGGCTCGATCATCGGATCCGGATGGCTGTTTGGAGCCTGGCGTGCGGCGGCCCTCGCGGGCCCCGGGGCGATCTGGGCCTGGGTGCTCGGGGCCGCAATCATCATCACCGTCGCGCTCACGTACGCCGAGCTGGGAGCGCTGTTTCCGGAATCCGGCGGAATGGTGCGCTACGGCCATTACTCTCACGGTTCGCTCGTGGGATTCATTGCCGCATGGTCGAACTGGATCGCCATTGTCTCCGTCATCCCCGTGGAGGCGGAAGCGTCGGTGCAGTACATGGCCTCATGGCCGTACCCGTGGGCGCAAAGCCTGTACATGCACTCGGAGTTGTCGTCGCCGGGGCTTGCCATCGCCGCCGGGCTCGTCATCGTCTACTTCCTGCTGAACTTCTGGAGCGTGCGGCTGTTCGCGAGCTCGAATACGGCGGTCACTGTCTTCAAGCTGATCGTCCCGGCATCGACGGGCCTCGTGCTGATCGCCACCGGCTTCCACGCCGGGAATTTCAGCGTGCATCTGCAGGGCGATCCACACACCATCGACTTTGCTGCCGTACTGACAGCCGTCGCAACGGCCGGCATCGTGTTCAGCTTCAACGGATTCCAGAGTCCGGTGAACCTGGCGGGTGAAGCGCGCAACCCGGCTCGCAGCATTCCGATTGCGGTGCTCGGCTCAATAGCGCTCGCGGCGGTTGTGTACGTCATTCTGCAGGTCGCCTACCTGGGCGCGGTGCCGGCCAGCCTGCTCGCCAAGGGCTGGCAGGGGATCAACTTCCGCTCGCCGTTCGCCGAGCTGGCACTCATCCTGAATCTGAACTGGCTGGCCGTGCTGCTGTACGCCGACGCATTCATCAGCCCGAGCGGCACAGGCATCACCTACACTGCAACCACAGCGCGCATGCTGTATGGCATGCAGCGCAACGGCACCCTGCCCGCCGCCTTCGGCGAATTGCATCCGCGTTGGGCCATCCCGCGCAACGCCATGTGGTTCAACCTCCTCGTCGCCTTTCTCTTCCTGTTCCGCTTCCGTGGCTGGGGCACGCTGGCTGCGGTCATCTCCGTCGCCACCATCATTTCGTATCTGACAGGCCCGGTCAGCGCAATGACCCTGCGACGTACGGCGGCGGCGATGCAGCGTCCCTTCCGTGTGCCGGCCCTGCCCATCGTTGCCGCACTGGCCTTCATTTTCTCGACGGAGCTGCTGTACTGGGCCAAGTGGCCCTTGACGGGGGAGATCATTCTGCTCGTCGCTGTGGCGCTCCCTGTGTATCTCTACTACCAGGCGCGAGCGGGTTGGCACGACATGGGGCGGCACCTGCGCGCCGCGTGCTGGATCATCGTGTACATGCCGACGATTGCGCTTGTGTCATGGGCAGGTAGCCCGAAGTTCGGCGGCCGCGGGTTTCTGACGTGGGGCTGGGATCTCGTGGTCGTCGGCGCGCTCGGCCTCGGCTTTTTCATCTGGGGCGCGCGTTCAGGCTGGTCTACGCCGGCGGTGGAGCAGGCGCGCATCGAGAGCGGGACTACGTGACTGCTTCCTGCGCCACGCAGCCGGCGGCGCTCCGAACTCGCGGCGAAATGCGCGACTGAAGGCAGTGTCGGTCTTATATCCGACGTCCTCGGCAATGCGCGAGAGGGGAGCGGTGCTACCGCGCAGAAGATTGGCGGCAAGCAGCATGCGCCACTGCGTCAGATACTGCATCGGTGAGCTGCCCATCAGTTGCTGAAAGCGCTCCGCGAGCACCGACCTGGAGGTGCCGGCCGAACGCGCCAACTCTTCCAGTGTCCACGGATGAGCCGGACGCTTGTGCATCGCGTTCAGGGCAGCACCGACGATGCGATCGGCAACGCCTGCCAGCCAGCCGGTACGCCCCGCACTCTGCTCGCTCATGTACAAGCGCAGCACTTCGATAAACAACACCTCGGCGAGCTTGGCAAGCACGCCGGCCCCGCCCGGCCGCGGGGAGTGTGCCTCCGTCAGCGCGTAACGAACGGAAGACTCCAACCAGGCACCGGCGCTGGATCCCCGCACATTCACACGCACCACGGACGGGAGTCCGGCGAGCAGCAGCTGCGCGAGCCGGTTATCACAGGCAAGGTAGCCGCAGACGAGGCACGTCGTCGCCCCTCCACCGCCATAGGTCAGGTAACGCGGGCGGCGCGATAACACCCTTTCCAGGGGCGCCCCTCGCGCTGGCGTCAATCCCGGCTTGGAGGCCATGCGATGCGGATCCCCTTGCGGAAAGAGGATGACGTCTCCCGCTATCAGGCGCAACGCGGGCTCACCAGCGAGCTCGACGAAACAGTCACCTTGAGTGATCAGGTGAAAGATGATGACGCGCTCGGCCCCTGGCTCCAGAAGCGGCGCGGCTGCATCGGCGCGCGGTGATTGATAACACCAGGGAGCCGTGAAGCGGCCATTGATGAAAATGGCGCCCACGAGCCGCACCACGCGCAGCGTTTCCGATAGCGCGTCCATGCGTCGATTGTGGGCGCGAGCCGTCATCCCGCCAAGAGTCTTCTCGGCATCCACTCCAGTGGGCGGACGATTGGACAGGATTTCAGGACGCCGGGCGAGTCGCTGCAGGCGGCCTGCAGAAATCCGGACGCGCGGCTAGATTCGGCCGACGGCAGGACAGGACTCGACCTGCCGGACTGGGTTGAAGTGCACGACGTCGCGTGCCGCAGCGTGCGTCACGCAACACTCAACCCTACTTCCGGAGCCTCGAGACAATGAACGCCAATGCACTCATCGACACCGATGCCCTCAAATCCCGGCAGCAGACGGCTTGGGCCAGCGGCGACTACGCCGTCATCGGCACCACACTACAGCTCGTCGGCGAGCTGCTGGCAGAAGCCTGCGATCTGCGCTGCGATGAGCGCGTGATCGATGTTGCAGCCGGCAACGGCAACGCGACACTCGCGGCCGCACGCCGCGGATGCAACGTAATCTCAACCGACTATGTGCCCGCTCTGCTGGAGCGCGGCGCGGAACGTGCACGCGCCGAGCGCCTTCCGGTGGAGTTCCGTGTAGCCGACGCCGAGGCCCTTCCCTTCGACGACGGGAGCTTCGATGCCGTGCTATCCACGTTCGGCGTGATGTTTTGTCCCAACCAGGCGCGTGCGGCGTCCGAGCTGGCGCGAGTATGCAGGCCCGGAGGACGGATCGGACTTGCCAACTGGACCTCGGAGGGGTTCATCGGCCAGATGTTCAAAATACTGGGCCGCCAGCTGCCGCCGCCGGCCGGCGCACAGTCACCCCTGCTGTGGGGAGTCGAAGCCCATCTGCGCACACTGTTTGGCAGTCAGCTTGCCGCGATGAGCATCACGTCGCGGATGTTCAATTTCCGCTACCGCTCCGCCGCGCATTTCATCGACGCGTTCCGCACATGGTACGGGCCAGTTCACAAAGCTTACGCCTCCCTGCCGTCCGACAAGGCAGCGACGTTGACCAAGGATCTGACCGCCGCGCTCAACGGGCTCAATCGCGCCGGTCCCGGCTCACTCATCGTGCCGGGCGAGTATCTCGAGATCGTCATTACACGCCGCTGAAGTTGTGCTTGCGGTCACGGACGAGACGGGGCGCCGCGCCTACAGTCGCGGAGTCGTCCTCGAAGGCGCCTTCGAGGCGGGCGGCGACAACGTGGCCCGGGTGTTCTACGTCAACGGCGACACGCAGAACATCAGAGCCGGCCAGGGCGGCACCCTCGCGATCGGCGCTCATTATCAGCTCGCCGACACGCCCTGGGACTTCGCGGCCACGGTCGGCTACAAATTCGTCCGCACCTCCGACTATCACTCCGACCTCGGCATCGATCGGATCGTGTTCAAATTCGTCGGCAGCTATGCGCTGGGACGCGGTCTGTGGATCGATGCCGGCCCGGTGTTGCACACCGATACCCGATTCAACGGTGACGGCTTCGTGCCCGACATCAAATTCGACGACGCAGTGGGCGCGACCGTCGGCGTGGGCTGGCGTTGGATCGGCCTCACCTACACGAACATCCACTATCGCAGCCCGCTGACGGGCTCGCTCGATGCCAGCAATGCGGGGATCAGCTTCACCTGGAAATTCTGACGGCGTGCCGCGAGCCGGCCGCACTGGTGTCGCGCTCGGCAATTCGCAGTAACCTATGACGGGTAGGGGTACTACGAGGAACGATCATGACCCGGTTCGCAACGCTCGCTCTGGCCGCCTGGGCGACCGCGTGCCTGGCATTGCCCACATCCGCCCGGAGCGCGACTCCCGCGGCCGCGCCGGGAAAGGTGGTCGGCCTCGCTTTCGTCGGCCGCATGGTGTCGGATCTGGACCGTTCGGTCGCGTTCTACAAAGCGCTTGGGTTCAGCCAGGACCCCGCTGCCAACCCGGCCTGGCGCCGCGACGAAGCGATCGAGCGGCTGTATGGCGTCAAATCCATCCAGACGCGCATGGCCAAGATGTTCGTCATCAATTCGAGCACGGGTGAGCACTTCGTCGTGTACCTGCGCGAGCTGCGCGGACTGAAGCGCCGTGACCTCTCCAACCATACCGCCTGGGACCCCGGCGTCAGCCACTTCGGGCTCATCGTGCCGGATGCCCAGCAGACCTGGTCACAGCTGCAGGCCGCCGGGCTGCTGCACGCTCGCTCATGGGGCGGGAAGCTGATCGCGCCACCTGGACAGACCAAGGGCATGCTCGCCTATCTCACCGATCCGGACGGGCTGGATATCGAGCTCATCGATCAACGGCCTGCCGTACCGGCAGAGGGTGGCCGTCCCGCTCGGGCCGGCCTTACTCCGGGCGTCAACCACGTGGGCCTCGTCGTGCTCGACTCGGACAAGGCCCGTGCGTTCTACGGCGACCTGCTGGGCGGACACCTGCTGACGACCGAGGCACCCTGGTTGAAGGGAGACTTCTACGACTCCGCGGTTGGCGGACACGGCAACATCCTGCGCTTCTACAACGAAGTGTTCAGTGATGCGTCCGCTCCAGCCTCACATCTGAATTTCGAGCTCGTGGAATTCCAGAATCGCAAACAGCCAGCGGTACCCGCCCGCATCACCGATATCGGCGTGGGCTATGTCGGGTTCGAGGTGCAGGGGCTGGATGCCTTCCTCGCGCGCGCAAAAGCCGCCGGCGGCAAGACGATTTCCAGCAGCGGCATCGTGACGATGAGTAGCGGAACCCGCGAGATCATGGTGCGTGATCCGGATGTGGGCGGATTTGTCGAGCTGTTCGAGCATCCGAAGAAGGATACTGCCTCCCCAGCCTCGCGGTAGCTCGCCGCGTTGCCTGTGCGAGCGCAGGAGCGAAGCCTGCGATAGCATCTGGAACCGATGATCGGCGGCATGGCAAATCGAATCTTGCGTCTGGCACCCTCCGCGTGCCTCGCCGGGCTGCTGTGCGCCGTACCTGCGATCGCGGCGGCGCTCGCGTGCTCGCAGGTCCAGTTTCACGATGCACCCGCCACGATCTGCGAGGTCAGCATCGGCTCCGATCACCTGCAGCTGTTTCTGAGGGATGCCGCGGGCATGCCCTTCACCTCGTTCCGGCGGCTCGAGCAGGCACTCGCGGCGCGCGGCGAGCAGCTCACGTTTGCCATGAACGCCGGCATGTACCGGGAGGATTATTCGCCGCTCGGGCTGCTGGTGAGTGACGGCCACCAGCTGCATCAGCTGAACCTGGCCTCAGGCTATGGCAACTTCTACCTCAAGCCCAACGGTGTGTTCGTGCTCACCGCCTCCGGCGCCCGCATCGTGGAAAGCTCGGAGTACCGCTCGCTATCCGATGCTGCCGTGCTCGCCACACAGTCCGGCCCTCTGTTGGTACAGGACGGGCACATCAACCCTGCCCTGAATCCCCAGGGCACCTCGCGCCTCATCCGTAACGGGGTCGGCGTCATCAGCGCTACGCGAGCCGTATTCGCCATCAGCGAGGAGCCGGTCAGCTTCTATGAGTTCGCGCTGCTGTTCCGCGACGGACTCAAGTGCGCGGACGCACTGTATCTGGACGGCAACGTCTCCAGCTTGTACGTCAGAAGTCTGCGTCGCGACGATGAGCGCGTTCCCATCGGCCCCATCATTGGAGTGACGGTTCCGGCGGCGCAGCACTAGCCGCTGGGCACTGCCTGCATCTTCGCGGCCAGCTGATCGTCAATCTCGCTGGCGCGCACATATGCCGGCCGGGTCAGCAGCTGTCCGACGTAGCGCTCGAAGGCGGGACGTTTGTCCAGGGTCCCGAATCGCAGGCCCCAGTTCACCTGCGAGCCGATGTACACGTCCGCGGCGCTGAAGCGCCCGCCCGCGACGTACCCGGATGACACCGCCTTCTCCAGCGTATCCACGGCCATCGCATAGGTCCCGTAGCCCATCATCCGCGCCCTCTCCGGCGGCGCCTCGAAGCCGGCGGCCTTGTTGCTCGTCGCCGCCTCGACGGGCCCGGCGCCGAAAAACAACCATCTGTAATAGGCAGCACGCGCCGGATCCCCCGGCGGCGGAGCCAGCCCGGCCTGCGGGAAGGCATCCGCCAGATACGCGCAGATGGCGGCACACTCGGTCACCACCTGTCCCCGATGAGTCAGCGCCGGAATCTTCCCCATGGGGTTGATCGCCAGATACGCAGGCGCCTTCAGGGTCGTGGCATAGTCCAGTATCTCGGTCCGGTAGGGTTGACCGACCTCCTCCAGCATCCAACGTACGATCCGTCCCCGCGACAGCGGGTGGGTGTAAAAAACCAGCTCTTCGGCCATCTCGCTCCCTCCCAACGGGTCAAGCTTTACGATACTGTTGCGCCATGAAGCTTCGCTGGATCGCGGCCCCATTGTTGGCAGTGGCGCTGACCGCCGCCGCCGGGGCCAGCTTCGCCCGCTGCTCGCTCGGAAAGATCGCCGAGCTCCCGGTCACCATGTCAGGCGCGATGCCCATGGTATCGGCCAAGGTCAACGGCACCGACGTCCGTTTCGTCGCCGACAGCGGCTCGTTCTACAGCCTGATCTGGCCCAACGAGGCCTCCGAGCTCCACCTCCGTGTCGACAAACTGCCGTTCCAGCTGCTCGTCTGGGGCGTCGGCGGCGCAACCCAGGCATCGTACACCACGGTGAGGCTGTTTACGCTCGCCAACATTCCGCTGCACAACGTGGAGTTCATCGTCGCCGGCAATGATCTGGAGAACAGCGCGGCCGGCCTGCTCGGCCAGAACATCCTGCGCGTGGCCGATACCGAATATGACCTCGCCAACGGTGTGATCCGGCTCATGCAGCCGCGCGACTGTAACAAGGACGTGCTGGCGTATTGGGCCACCGACAAGCCGTATTCGGTCATCCCCATCGAGTTCGCAACCAAGGAGAGCCCGTTCACGATCGGTGTTGCTTATCTGAACGGAACGAAGCTGCGTGTCATGTTCGACACCGGATCGGCAAGATCGGGGCTCTCGGTGCGTGCCGCGCAACGCGCCGGCGTAAAGGTCACCGACAGCGATGTTCGCCCCGCCGGAGAGGTCTATGGCATGGGGCGGCGCCGCCGCCAGAGCTGGATTGCACCCTTCGCGAGCTTCAAGATAGGCGACGAGGAGGTGCACAACACCCGCCTGCGTATCACCGACATGGAAGGCGACGCCGACATGTTGATCGGTGCCGACTTCTTTCTTTCCAATCGCATCTACATTGCCACCGGCCAGCGCAAGCTGTATTTCACTTACAACGGCGGTCCGGTGTTCAATCTGGAAGGAGTGCCGTTGAGTCCGGTGCACGCCAGCGAGCCCGCCGGTGCCCCCACCGGGGCCGCCTCCACCGCGGCTGCCCCCACCGGGGCGGGCCCTACGGCGGCTGCCTCTAACGCGGCTGCCGCGGCCGCGTCCACCACGGCTCAGCCCTTCACGGCCGGTACGTCCGCTCCCGCCACAGCCGGGGCCGCCACCGACACCGCGGCGAACACGTCGGACCCCACAGGAGCGGCCGGGCTGGGTGGGACAGCGGCCCTGAACCCTGCAACTCCGGCCCCCGCTGCCGTGCCACCGGAGCCGCTCGAGCAACCCACCGACGCTGCCGGCTTCGCCCGGCGCGGCGAGGCGTTCTTCGCGCGGCATGAGTTCGACCGTGCGGTCGCCGATTTGAACCGGGCCTGCGAGCTGGCCCCCAACGAGCCGGAGTATTTCTATCAACGGGGAATCGCGCACGAAGGCAACCGGCAGCCGTTCCAGGCCATGCAGGATTTCGATGCGGCGGTGAAGCTCAAGCCCGATCACGTACCAGCGCTGGTGGCACGCGCGGCACTGCGGCTCGGCGCACGTGATCCGTCGGCAGCCGCCGCAGACCTCGACGTAGTGGACCATGCCGTCCCAAAGGATTCCGACGTGCGCCTCGCCCTCGGCAACCTCTACGGGCGCGCCGGACGCCTGGAATCAGCGATTGCGCAGTTCAATCTGTGGCTTGTCGACCGTGGCGATAACCCACACCGGGGGGACGCCTACTTCGGACGATGTCGCGCACGAGCTTTGTTGGGACGTGACCTTTCCAAAGCACTCTCCGATTGCAACGACGCCGTGCGACTGTCCCCGAAGGCGGCTCGCGGCCTGGACACACGTGCTCTGGTCCGCCTGCGCATGGGCGAGTTCGACAAATCCATCGCCGACTACGATGCCGCGTTGAGCCTCGCACCCAAGCTTGCCTGGTCGTTGTATGGCCGTGGCCTGGATGAGCTTCACAAGGGCATGACCGCCGCGGGACAGGCGGATATCGCGGCCGCCACGGCGCTGCAGCCGCAGCTGCCGCAAGAGGCGCAGAGGTACGGCCTGGTACCCCCGTAAGGGCAGGACCGCGCCCCCAGCGGATACCCCGAGCGCCGGCCCATACGCTCCCCGGTCCACAGGCTGGCCGGCCGGCGCATTGCCGCCGGCCTGACTTGAAGTCAGAATGTCCCGGTCGGGCGGCTGGCGACACAAGTAAAACAATCCGCAACCAAGTGAGGGCGCGTTGTGACTAGAGTCCATCGTCTGCGCAACGGTCTGACGGCGCTCGGACTGGCAATGTTGTTGGGCGCGAGCGCTCAGGCTACGTTCGCGCATCATTCCCTCGGCGGTGAGTTCGACACCCGCAAGACTCTCGTGCTGACTGGGGTGGTGTCGCACGTTGACTGGGCCAACCCGCACATCTACGTCAATCTCGCGGTCACCGATCCGAGCGGCAAGGTCGCGACCTGGCGCCTGGAGTGCGTGCCCGTAGCGATGGCCCGCAAAGCGGGGGTCAGCATGAAAATGCTGCAGGGCAATGGGGAACGGGTGACGGTCGACGCCTATCCGGCCCGCGACGGCACCCCGCAGCTGGGGTTCCTGGCCAAGATCACTTACGCCGACGGACATCACTTCCAGTTCGCACAGGATACGGCGGCGGCGGAGGGGAAGTAGTCATGAAGCTGCGCAATGGGCTGAGCGTCGCGGCACTGACCGCCGCGCTGAGTGTAGTTTGCGTTCCCGTCGCGACCCACGCGGCAGGGGGCACAGCGGAGAAGCCGGTGCCCCGCCTCGCGGACGGGCACCCGGACCTGAACGGAACCTGGGACAACGGCTCCGGAATCGATTTCGTGCAGCCGCAAAAAGGGGCCGACGGGTCCGTCTGCATCGCCGGTTGCAAGCCCGTAGCCGCCGCGGCACCCCCACCTCCGCCGCCACCCTCAGGACGGACTCCCGCAACGAATTTCCCCAGCTATCGGCCGGAGTTCCAGGCGAAGGTCCAGGAGCTCAACAAGCATCAGGTCGAGGACGATCCGGTCCTGCGTTGCAAGGACCCCGGCCTGCCGCGCATCGGGCCACCCGACAAGATCGTGCAGCGGCCGGGTGAGGTCGTGTTTCTGTACGACGACGTCTCCGGTGCTTTCTGGCGCATCGTTCCCACCGATGGCCGCCCGCACCGCACCGACGTGGATCCCAGCTACCTGGGAGACTCCGTCGGTCACTGGGAAGGGGACACGCTGGTCATCGAGTCCAACCAGTTCAACGATGACAGCTGGCTGACCGACAACGGGGCGTTCCACTCGACCGACATGGTCGTCACCGAGCGAATTCATCGCGTGGGCGATGTGATCGAATGGCAAGCCATCGTCGATGACCCGAAGGTGCTGCTGCAGCCCTGGCACCCGAAGATGCGCGTCGCCAGGCTCACCACCAGCGAGCTGGCCGAGCCGACACCCTGCGTCGACCGCGATCTCAAGCATCTGGTCGACGGGACGCATCACCCGAATCCCCGCTGAACGCGCCCGCCGGGGCGGGTCGCTTCAGGCCTCGGCCCGCGCACCCGTGCGCGAGCTGAGAAAGCGGATGAGGAGCGGATCCGCGGCGTAGGCGACATTGAATCGCAGGCAGTCCCCACACTCACCCGTCGGCGAGAACAGAGCGCCTTTGGCCAACAGGATGCCCTGAGCCTGCGCATCGAGCGCCAGACGGTCGGGCTCGACGTGGGACGGCAGTCGCGTCCACAGGAAGATCCCCTCGCCGCCGGAGCTCTCGATGAGCAGGCCGGCAGAAGCGAGTGCGCGTGATGCTTCTGCACGCGCCTTCGCTACGCGGTCGCGCAAACGCTCGATATGGCGGCGGTACTTGCCGCTATCCAACACTTCCCGCAGCACGAACTCCACGAGCGCCGAGCCGGACAACACGCCCAGGAGCTTGCCCTCGATGAGCGGGCGCAGCAGCTCGTCCCGGGTCGCTACGAAGCCGATACGCAGGCCGGGACCGAGCACTTTGGTGAAACTGCCGACATAGATGACACGCTGCAGCTCGTCGATCTGGGCGAGCGAGACGCTGTGCGGGCTCGCGATATCCGTGTAGATGTTGTCTTCGGTCAGGAGGAAGTTGTAGCGCTCCGCGAGCTTCAGAATGCCGTGGCAGCGCGCGGGCGAGGCGCTGGTGCTCGTCGGGTTGTGCAACAGAGTCTGCGTGAACATCATCCGCGGCTGGTGCAGCTTCGCCGCCGCCTCGAGCGCATCCAGGTCCGCGCCATCGGGCAGGCGCGGAACGGGAATCACCCGCAGGCCGCGGCTGCGAAGTTGCGCCGGCAGCACGAAGTAGCTCGGATCCTCCACGAGGACTGCGTCCCCGGGCCTGAGCAATGTCGTGGCGATCAGGTCAAACGCGTGCGACGCACCGAAGGTCACGACCAGATTCTGAGCGGCGACGGGGATGTCGGCGAGCCGGAGGCGCTCGGCGAGCAGCTCCCGCAGCTGCACATCCCCCTGCAGGGTTGCCGACTCGACCGCGGCACCGCTCTTGCCGAAACGTGACAGCGTCGCAGAAGGAATGCCCTCGGCGAGCCACTCAGGAGGCAGGAATCCCGAGCCGGCGGGCACCACGACGTTCTCCTGCTCCAGCAGGTTGCGCGTGAAGCCCAGTACCGGGTCCAGGCTCGGCGCCGGCCCCAGCTCCACGCGTGCAGCCTGCCTGCGGATGCGCGCAACGAAATACCCGGACCCGGCCCGAGCCTCAATCAGCCCCTTGGCGCTGAGGCGCTGGAATGCGGTCGTGACGGTGTAGGCGCTGACGCCGGCGCGCCGTGCCAGCTGGCGAACGGAAGGCAGCCGAAACCCTTCCGGCAACCGTCCGGACTCGATGAGGCGAGTCACTTCCTCCACGAGCTGATCGCCCAGCGGCTTCGGTGAATTGCGCACGACCTGGAACATGTCAGACCTGCACGCCCATCAGGGCAGTCATCACCAGCAACACGCTCATCGTAACGTTAAATGCCCGTCGATACCCTGGCACGGACAGGAGCCGGCGCATGCCGCTGCCGAACAGTGCCCACGCACTCACGCAAGGTACATTGATCACCAGGAACAGCAAGGCCGCCAGCACCGCCGCAGCGGCCGTCGGCCCATGGCGTGGCAGAAATACGGCCGCCGTGGTCATGGCGATCATCCAGGCTTTGGGATTCACCGCCTGGAAGGCCGCGGCCTGCAGCAGCGTAAACGGGCGAGCCGCCGCTTTCCCGGACACCGCGCCTGCGCCTACCAGGCGCCACGCCATCCACAGCAGATACGCCGCTCCCATCCATGCCATCAGGGTGTGCAACGCGGGCCACCGCTCGAACAGTTCGCCCAGGCCGAGACACACCAGCGCGGTCTGCAGAGCCGCACCGGTGCCGATGCCGAGAATGTGCGGCAACGTGGCGCGATAGCCAAAGGTCGCACCCGAAGCCGTCACGAGCACGTTGTTGGGCCCGGGCGTGATGGACATCACAGCGAGATAGGTAGCAAGTTGCGTCAGGTCGAGCATGGTGTCATCCACGCCGCCACGATAAACAGCGTGGCCAACACGTCACAGAGGCGGCGCATGCACGCGGCTGCAAACTGTGCTGGCACACCCACCAGTACAGTCCGCCACGGTCCGGCGGCGCTGCGGCGGTACTTTCGCGTGGCCAGCGGCGATATTCAGCTGCGATTCGCCCAACCCCACGGCAAAACCATGGCCACCGTGATCGATGCGCCCACGATCGAGTACCGCTTCAGCCGCAGCGCCGGCCTGCAGCGCTCGGCAATACGGGAACTGCTGCGCGACGCCTCCCGACCGGGAATGATCTCGTTGGCCGGCGGGATGCCGCAGGCGGCGCTGTTCGATGTCGCGACCATCCGCAAGTCGGTCCTGGATGCGCTCGAGCACGCGCCCCGTCAGGCACTGCAATACGGACCGACGGAAGGCCAGGAGTCATTGCAGATGGCGCTCGCGGCACATCTGTCGAAGCGCGCGATTCAGGTGAGTCGCGACTCGATACAGGTGACGACCGGATCGCAACAGGCCCTGGATCTCATCGCGCGGGCGTTCCTCGATGCCGGCGATCGGGTCGCTCTGGAAGTGCCAACTTATCTCGCCGCCGTTCAGGCTTTCGATTTGCGCGGCGCCCGCTATCTGCAAATTCCCGCAGCTGCCGACGGGGCTGACGTGGAACGTCTCGAAGCAGCGCTCGCAGCAGACCGCGGCAACCCGCCTCCCAAGCTCGCCTATGTCGTGAGCAATTTTGCCAATCCCACCGGTGGCTCATTGAGCGTCGAGCGGCGCCTGGCCTTGTTGCGGTGGGCCGTCGCGCGCCAGGTGTTTCTCGTCGAAGACGATCCCTATGGAGATCTGCGCTTCTCCGGTCACGCCGCACCGCCATTATGGGTGCTTGCGCAACGGCTGCCGGGCGCGGCCGCGTGGTGCGGATATGTGTCGTCGCTTTCGAAGACCGTGGCTCCCGGACTGCGCATCGGCTGGATGCTTCTGCCACCGGTGGTGGCCAACACCGTCGCGCGCATCAAGCAGGCGTTGGATCTGCATTCTTCCAGCTTCGCGCAGGAAGTCGCCGCACGCTATCTCCAGACGGGCGAGCTCGAGCGCCGCCTTCCGACTGTGCGTCGCACCTATGCAGCGCAGTGCGCAGCGCTGTGCGCGGCACTCCGCCACCATCTGCCCGATGAGATCGACTTCTCCGTCCCCGAGGGCGGAATGTTCCTGTGGTGCCGTTTCCGGCAACCCCTCGACACGACGGCACTGTTGCTGCACGCGCGGGAACACGGAGTGACCTTCGTTCCGGGTGCGGTGTTCTATCCGGGTCGCGGCGACCCCGCGACATTGCGCCTGAGCTTTGCCACTTGCTCCCCCGATCAGCTGCACGAAGGCGCGCGGCGCCTCGAGCTGGCGCTGCGTTCCTATCGCGCGAGCGGCGCACTGCAGCCCGGCCGCCCTACTTGTACTGCAGATGCTCGCTGAAGAACGGCAACACCTGGGTCTCAAGGCGCTCGTTGATGGCGCTGATGTGATCGCCTGAGTAGATCTCGAACGTGTGGGCCACGCCGTCACCGGTCAGCATTTTATCCAGCGTACGGATCGTATCGGCGATGCCGACGTCGCGGTCGCCCGCATCAAAAGCGATTGCCCGGTACGTCCGCAAGTTGGGCAGGTACTGATCGACCATGGCGAGCGGTGCGTTCGCCGCCCATTCCGCGATGACCCGGGGAACCGGCCTGCCCTCGATCATGGGAAGATCGAAAAAGCGCGGCGGATTGCCCGGGTTCGGCGACCAGGCGGCCGCGGAGGCCAGCATTGCCAGGGTGCCGAAATCCGCCTTGGCCAGATCCTGAGCCGAGCTCACCTGTGCGGCGCGCTCCATGGTGCGTGCGTCAGGCTCGATGTTGGCCCCCAGGCAACAGGGGCTCATGGCGTAGAGACTGGAGAACACTCCGGGGTATTTCATGCCGATGCGCAGCGTGCCGTAGCCCCCCATCGAGTGCCCGGCCAGGCCACGGCTCGCGGGCTTGGCGAGCGTACGGTAGTGCTGATCGACGTACTTCACCAGATCCTGCGTCAGGAAGGCTTCCCAGTCGCCCGTCGTCGGGGAGTTCGAGTACATGCTGCCCGAGTACTTCGTGAACGCGTTGGGCATGACGACGATGAGCTCGCGCGCGCCGTTCTGGTAAGCGCGGTCTACGGCTCCCTGAACGTTGACGAAATGGGCTCCGTTCAGCCCGAACCAATGCGCGTCGGAATCGGTGAACCCATGCAGCAGATACAGCACCGGATAGCGCCGCTTGGGCTCCTTCGCATAGCTGGGGGGCAAGTAGACCGAGACCATGCGATCCGGGGAATCGCCCTCGAGATTGCCCACCAGAGAGTCCCCGTGCACGGTAACACGCTCATATTTCCCCGCGCTCGCTGGAGGTGGCGTGTGCACGTTGTCCGATGCCAGGGGTGTACGTGGCGCCGCTGAGCGCCTCAGAATTGCTCTGGCCGGCCCGGCCTCGTGCCCCATGATCCGCATCGGCAGCAGCACGAGGTCATAGTCGCCGGCCTGCACGTTCTGCAACGACAGGCCTTCGACCACCGGGATGTTCTTGCCAAGGAGAATTCGGTGTGTTTGCGGTTCGGCGAATCCGAAGCGCTCTATCGACAGGTAGTCGATGCCGACGAGCTCCACGCCGGCATCGGCAAGCAGCTGCGCTGCGTCCGGGGCGAGGTAGGTGAAGTCCTCGTGAAACTTCGGGTCGGTCATCCAGCCGTTGCGGCTGTTGCGGGTACGGAAGAAGATTCGGTGCGCGCCGCGCCAGTCATGCTTGTTGAGCTCCGCGGCATCGATCGCCTTGGCCTGCGGCGAGCAGTCGATGACCCGGACGGGACCGATGAACTTCTGCAGCGGGATCTGATCGAGTGAAGCGCCGCCCTTGATGAAGTGCATCGGCGCATCGACGTGTGTACCCGTATGAGCCCCGAAGGAGAAGGCCGACAGAGTCACCTGGGCGCCGCTGTCCAGGCTCTGCACGAAGTCGAGCTTGAGGGGCGGATTGCCCGGATAGACGGGCGTGGTGCGGGGATCGACCGGCGCGGTGACATCGATCCAGCC
The DNA here is from genome assembly GCA_964563075.1 of uncultured Steroidobacteraceae bacterium. Classification (GTDB taxonomy): domain Bacteria; phylum Pseudomonadota; class Gammaproteobacteria; order Steroidobacterales; family Steroidobacteraceae; genus 13-2-20CM-66-19. The sequence goes on from CAZLYG010000004.1 coordinate 16,571, forward strand.
CTCACCCGACAGCGCGGGCGAGGCGGGAGGCTGCGCAAAGGCGACCCCGCAACCCGCGACCAGAAGCGCAAGCACACACGATATGAGCGAACGTTTCACTGCGATCCCCCCCTGCAGGTAGGGTCAAGCCTACCCTACTGACCCGTCCTGAAGCGCGTCCACATGCGCGTACGCAGCCGCATATAGGACTGGCTCTTGGCGAGCTCCGGAATCAGACGCGTGGCCAGCTGCCCTTGCGGGAAGATCGTGGCATTGCGGAGCTCCGGCAAAACCTGGGGCTGCGCCGCCAGGTTGCCGTTCGGAAAGTGGATCGAGTTGCTGTTCTGCGCGGCAATGGCCGGATCCATCAGGAAATTGATGAACACGAGGGCATTGCCGGGATGCGGGGCATCGGCCGGGATGGCCGCGACGTCGAACCACATGACGGCGCCCTCGCGCGGTATCGAGTAGCGGATCTGCTCGCCGTTGCCGGCAATGCGGGCGCGCTCCTGGGCCTGCATCGCATCGCCATTGCTCGCAATGATCAGGCACAACTGTCCCGATGCCAGATCGTCGACGAGCGAGCCGGTGCTGATCTTGCGAATCGAGCTGCGAACGGACAGCAGGGCGCGTTGCGCGTCCTCCAGGCTGTGCGGATCCTCGCTGTTCGGCGGCTCGCCGAGCCACGCCAGCACGCTCGGAACGATGACGTTGGGTGCCTCGTACAGGCCGATCCCACAGTCGGTAAAGTGAGCGGCCACTTTGGGATCGAACAGCATCGACCAGCTGTCCACGGGAGCCGCCGGCAGGCGCGCCTCGATCTTCGCGGCGTCGTAGGCAAACCCGGTAATTCCCCAGGTATAGACGACCGCATGGGCATTCCCGGGGTCCTGCGCGGCCAGGCGCCGCATGATGCTCGGATCCATGTTGGCGAGATTCGGCAGCCGGGCCTTGTCGAGCGTGCGGAACACACCTGCCGGGAGCAGCGAGTTGAGGTATGCGCCCGAGGGAAATACGACGTCGTACCCGGAGTGCCCCGCGAGCAGGCGTGTGGCCAGCGTGTCGTCGGAGTCGAACACGTTGTAGTGAACGGTGATGCCGTACCTGGCCTGGAATTCGCGCAGCACCTCGGGCTTGATGTAGTCGTACCAGTTGTAGACGTTCAGAACGCGCGGCTCGGCCCTGGCAGAGCCGCTGCCCGCCGGGCCGGAGGCGGAATGTGGCTGCCCGCAGCCGACCAGCACCAGCAGGCCCAGCAAGCCCCCAAGGCGGCGCAATGAGATCACGGGATCGCCGACCCCCTCAACGCTCCGGAAGCGGCACTACGGCGGGACTGCGATGGCCTGCGGGATCGACGGAGCGAACTGCGAAAATGACGTTATCCTTCGAGATCGGCAGCGTTGCACTCTCCTGGGCGACCTCGACCGAGCGCTGCCACTGAGCAGCCGCGAGCTCTCTCCACACCACCTCATATCGCACTCCGGGCCCACCGCCCTGCCACTGCAGTGTCGAGTCGTTACCTAACGCCTCCGTCAGGATGCGCACATGGGCAGGAGCCTGAGGTGCATAGGCCAGCGTGGCGAGCGTAGCGGCATTGAGCGCGGCCACGCGCGCCACGTAGCGGAAGTCGACGAATTGCAGCAAGTCCCCGTATTGCACTCCATTCGCCACGCGCGGGGTCTGGTGCTGATGGCTGTAGTCCTCACGCCATTCAGTAAAGCGAACCGCTGCGAAGCCTTCCTGATTGAATGACTGATGGTCCCCGCCGCGCAGAAAGCGATCGCGGCGGAACTCGAGCACGGGAGTGACACCTGCGTAAGTTGAGCCGATATCCGCAATGGCGCGCGCCAGCTCGCGCGAAGGGGAGTCACTCTCGTATCCCAGCGTCACCAGCTGCTCGAGCTCCTCCGGCGAAGCCGCGACAGGCAGGCTCTCGGAGAACACCCGAACCGCCGACTTGTCCTGCCACCGGTCCCCGGGGGTGGTATTGCCGCCGACGATGTCGTTGTCCAGCGCGGCCTCGACCTGCCAGCCGAGCTCCTTCGCCAGCCTGGCCAGGTGTTGGCTGCCGTTGAGCCCCTGCTCTTCGCCGGCGACTGCGGCGAACACCAGTGTCGCGGCGGGTTTCAGACCCGAGAGGACGCGCGCACACTCCAGACTCACCGCGACCCCGGAGGCATCGTCGTTCGCGCCGGGTGCGTCTGCCTTCGAGTCCAGCACGTCCGAGGCCCGTGAATCGTAGTGCCCTGTCACCAGATACACGCGCTTGGCCTGCGACGGATCGGAACCGCGCAGCACGGCATAGATGTTCGTGATGATCGTCGGCCGCGGCACGCGTTGTTGGGGAGACTGCGTGAACGTATCGCGCTTGACCTCCAGACAACCGCCACAGTCCCGGGAATACTGTTGCAGCTGCGCCTCGATCCAGTCGGCGGCAGCATTGATGCCCTGTCCCCTGGGCAGGTCCTTATCCATGCTCGACAGCGTGTTGCGCGTGCGAAATCCGACCAGCGCCTCGATGGTGTGCTGGACCTGTGGGACGGATATCTTGCGGAGCGCCCCCATGATCGCGGGGTCGGCGGGCGCCGCGCGCACGACAGCTCCATAAGCCTGCAGGTCCTTACTGGCGGCGGGCGCCGCAGGCGCAACGAAGCTCAGGGTCAGCGCGGCGACCAGAGGCGCGAGGGCGGCTTCCCTAACGGTGAGCCGGGATATCGATGTAACTATCTCCATACCATTGGATCCTCACCGGCACCTTGCCGTCGGCGATGGACTCGGCACTGACGTCCCCGCCGGTACCATAGTTGATCTCCTGATCCGGGCGCTTGTTGACTCCCAGCACGACCACCAGCCGGCTTCCGGCCTCGAGCCGGCGACTGGTGAGACGCTCGCTGTGGAAGAGCAGCTGCTGGCGCTCGCCGGCGGCGAGCAGATGGCGGTGCGTACGGTCGCGGACGTAGCTGGCGCGAAACTCGTACGGCGGATCGAACAGCTGCACGTAGTCCCCGCTGGGCAACAGGTCGTACAGCGTGACGTTCAGGTCCACGTCCTGCTTGTTGATCTTGAAATCGAGGCGCCCCGAGAACGAGCCCGCCAGCTCCAGCGGATTACGCAGCGGCTCGGTCATGAAAGTCACGCCATGGTGGGTCTGCAGGTCGCGGCTGACGAGATTGGCCGGAGGTGTCCAGGAGGCGTCGCTGCGGTCGGCGAGATTGACCGTCTGCCGAGTGAAAGCCGTGCTGGCGCCCTTGCGCGCGGCGAGCAGGTGTCCGTCACCAGCGAGCTTGGGGTCCAGATAGAAGCGCAGTGCGCCGCGCGACATGCTTTCTGGCGAAGACACGTGGCGCCACTCGTTTGCCCCCATCACCTCGAAATTGACCCGTCCGCGCACCAGGTCGGGCCTCGCCGCCCCATTGAGGACGTGGTCGAACCACTGGTATTGCAGCTCACGCAGATCGACGGCTGCGACCGGATCGATCTGCATGCCGCGCAGCACGGGCGCGGCACTGCGCTGCGCCGCCTCATCATCGTAGGGGCCGATCACGAGGGTCTGGTTGGCGCGGCTGTTGTAACGGTGGAGCTGAGTGAAGTAGTAGAGGGCGCCCACTTCCGCGGCTCCGTAGTAACCGGCAATCGTCAGCACGGGAATATCGATGTGCGCGAACTCGTTGCGGTACGGAGTCATCTTCTGCCAGTACCGATCGTAGCTGGGGTGATTCAGCCAGCGGGTGAACTGGCGGCTGGGCTTGCCGTGCACCTGGCCCAGCTCGCGATACGGCCGCCCGCTCGAGTACCAGGCCTGATCGAGCTTGCGCCACTCCTCGCTCGGGCCCTTGTCGTCGGAGGTTCTGTTTTCCGTGACGGAGCTGATCCAGCGATACGCCGAGTTGTGAAAGATGTTACCCGTCATGGGGATGTCGATCCCCGGGGCCATCGGCGCCCAGGTGGCGATGGCCTTCAGTGCCGGGGGCACGCGCCTCGCGGCCGCCCATTCCGCGAACGCTGCGTAGCTCGCACCATACATCCCCACCTTGCCGTCACTCCAGGATTGCGCCGCGATCCATGCGATGACCGTGCGCACATCGTCGTCCTCGTGTTGGAAAGGAGCGATCTCGGCGGTGCTCTGCCCCTTGCCGCGGGCATAGGCGATCACACCGACGAAGCCATGCGCGGCACATTCCTTGGCGAGGCTCGGCTCATCGACATCGATCGTGAATTTGAGCAGTGCCGGCAACGGGTCGGCGCCCTTCTTCGGCCGGACCAGCCGCCCGGACAACATCACGCCATCGGGCGTCCTGATCTGCAGATTGTCATCGAAGGCATACCGCTGGCGGTCGTCATCGGCATCCAGAGCTCCGACCAGGGGCGCGAAGCTGCGATAGGCATCGAACGCCAGATACGTCCAGATGAGATCGATGGCATCGGCCTGGGGGATGTGGCCCCTGGCGCGCCGCTGATCGAAGGCCTTCTGCAAAGTCTCCTGAAAGCCCGCCACGGGCGTCTCGAGCCAGCCGCTCAGCGTAAACGCGTCCAGGTCGCTCAGCTTGGGAACCACCGCTTTGTAGGTCAGCGAGTAGGCCTGCGCGAAGGGCACGTGATCGCCGGTCTCGATCGCCTTCGCCTGCGCATAGAGGTCGTAGATCATCGCCTTGCCTACCGGGCGTCCGGCGTCCGCCTTCCGGCGCCGGTCGCGCAGCGATTTGCGCGCATCCCACGCCGCCTGATAGTTGCCGGCAACCATCTGCAGCGCCGACAGATTCGTCAGGTAGCGATCCGTGTCGGGTTCCTGGTAGACCGGCAGGATCCGTGCGGCCAGGTCGCGCATCACTGCCGCGGTCGCCGGATCAGCCACGTTGGCCGGCGGATGGAATTCCAGCTCCTGGGCGAAGCCCACCGGGCTCCACAGGGTCAGTGCCCAGAACAACAGCGAGGTTGCGAGGGTGCGCCCCTGACGGCAGGGTGTCTTCATCGCCGATCGACGGTCGCAATGCTGTGCGCGGGTTGCCGGTGATTGTGTGCGAGCACCGGAGCTGCCTTGGCCAGATGCAGGATGCGCGTGAACAGGGGCTCGCGCGATTGCCCCGCGCGACCGATATGGATCACCGTGGTGCTCTCCAGGTCGCTGTTGAATACGTCGGTGACGCGCTCGAGCGCCTCGTCATCCAGCGACCCCAGTGTATCGTCAATCAGCACCCAGCGCGGTCTCTGCAGCACCATGCGCGCGAACGCCACGCTCAGCTGCTCGTCCTGGCTCAACTCCCGATCCCAGCGTCGCGTGCTATCGAGCAGCGGCGCCAGACGGTCCAGGCCGAGGCGTCCGAGCGCTTGCACGAACTCACTTTCCTGAAAGCTCTCGACCTTCTGCGGATAAGCGATGACTTCACGCAACGTCCCTCGGGGCAGATAAGGAGTGCCCCGCGGCAGGAAGAAGATGTGCTCGTCCTTCGGCGGGCTGACCCGCCCGGAGCCCCAGGGCCACAACCCTGCCAGGGCGCGGAACAGCAGCGTCTTGCCGGTTCCCGGCGCGCCCATGATGAGGACCCGATCCCCGCTGCGGACGATGACTTTTTTCTCCTTGAGCACGTCCCGTCCGCCGGGTGAGACCACTTCGAGATCCTCGATGGTCATTGTGTTCGGCTCGCCCTCCACGTACTCGATGCGGGTCTCGTAGTCACTGAGCACGGCCGCACTGGAGAGCGCATGCCGGAAGCCCGCTACCCGCACCAGGGTCGCGCGCCAGTCGGCGATTACGCTGAAGTTGTCCACGAACCAGCGCAGCGAGGTTTGCGCCTGCGTGAACGCGGATGCCGCCATCATCAGGCCGCCAAAAGAGATCTTGCCCGAGAAATACAGCGGTGCCGCCACCAGAGTGGGAGCGACGAGCGTGACCCAGCCGAAGCCGGCCGTCACCCAGGTGAGATTGGTGAGCCCCAGCACGAGGCGGCGAGTCGCGGCCAGCACGTTGCTCAGGTGCAGCTCGACGCGACGATTCTCATCGGCCTCGCCGCGGGCCAGGGAGATGTCGTCCAGGTGTTCGTTGATGCGCACGAGGGCGAAGCGCAGATCGGCTTCCCGTGCGTAGCGCTCCGCGTTGCGGTCGACGAGAGTGTGTCCCACCCCCCAGCTCAGCAGCGAGCCGGCACCCGCATAGATGATGGCGGCCCACAGCATGAACCCCGGCACCGCGTAGTCCACATCGCCGATGCGGAACGAGAAGTCTTTCGACAACAGCCACAGCACGCCCGCGAAGGTCACGAACAACATCGCCGCCTGCAGCAGCCCGGTAGCCAGATCTGCGGTGAGCTCGCACAGCTTGCGGGCGTCCTCGTGCATCCTCTGGTCCGGATTGACTCCCATCGGACCGCCTGCGTTGGCCAGCCAGAACGCCCGGCGCGGCAGCATCCACAGCTTCAACAGGTCTCCCACGAGGCCTTCGCGCAGCTTGATCTTCAGGGTCTCCACCACCCAGCGCTGGATGACGTTGAGGATCAGCAGCGCGCCGGCGATCACGAAGAACACCCCGAGCTGGACCAGAAAGTCGTGCAGATCGCGCCGCGATATGGCGTCGTAGAAAGGCTTGTTCCACAGGTTGAGACGGATCTGGCTGTACGTCGTGGCGACGAGGAGCCCGAAAATCGCGAGGGTGAGCCACACCAGCCGGCCACCCACCGGTGAGGCTACGAGCGCCTGCCGCATCTGGCCCAGCTGGCGCAGGAAGCTCGGCGGGGCAGCCTCGTCGACCTCGGATGCGCTCTCGGGCTCGGGCGGGCGCTTCTTCATTGCCGCTCAGGACCCCGCAAGGGCGGCTCGGCGTGCAGCGACGCACGAGATGAAAGCGGCATAGCTCCACGCCAGGTCCTTCGCCGAGGCTGGCGCACCGGTACGCTGATCGAACTGTTCGGACATCTCGCCATTCTGAGGAATGAACGCGCGTACGGTCGCGAGGTACGCATCCCCGCGCCGCAGCCATGCCGCCGCTGCGTCGGCCCCGACGGCAGCCCGATAACAGAGCTCGGCGGCCCCCAGCGTGGAGAAATAATAGGCACCGCCGGAATAGTAGGCATCGCCTGCATAGCGACCCATCGCCGGCCCGGCTCCCGGGGAGCGCCCGTGATTGATCGGATAGGCGGCCGCGAACAACTCCTCGAGCCGCGCAAGAGTGGCATGCATACGCGGATCGCGCACCGTGTGCGTGTTCCCCGGACTGTCGGCGTGGATGGCCGCCAGAATCACTGCAATGTCCAGCTCCTTCGATGAACGCTCTCCAGAGGACAGGACCCGCGAGCGATAATAACCCGCATCCGGCAGCCAGAATCCATCGAGCGCGCGGCGCAGTTCCCCGGCCTCGGTGCGACAGTTGTGCGCGTCCCGAACGTTACCCGTGGATTCGAGCCAGTCCGCACCTGCTTCGAGGGACGCCGCGCTCACGCAGAGCGTGTAGTAATGCAGGCCGTGCTCTTCCTCCCAGATGTCAAAGCAAGGCTTGCGCGCGTGCGTGAGTACGAAGTCGAGATCGGAGCGCAGCAGCGTCGTCGCCTCGTTGGTGAGGGCCGCGCTGTTGCCAGCGCTGCGAATCCAGCGCAGCACAGCCAGCGCCCGCAATGCCGGACCATCATGCTGCGGACGGGCCCATCGCGAAATGTCCAACGTGCCATCTGAGTTCACACGGGTGTCGGCCGCAACGGCGTCGCCGTGAACTGTCGCAAGGTCGGAGTCGGGACGCACGAACTTGGCGAAGTCCGCTGCGATGCTCGCGCGCCAGGTGGGCGATGCCACCAACGCACGTCCGTCGAGAGTGCGCAGGTCCAGCGCAAAATGTACGAAGTCCGCGAACTGCTCCCCCGCCTGCGGCGCCAGGCCATCCTCGAAAAGTATCCGCAAGGCATCGATGACTACCGCGGAGTCACGGTGCCAATGGAAGAAGTAGTCGGGATCGGGGTCGTAGGCCGCCAGCACCGGGGAGGCAACGATCGCTCCGCGCCGCGCACGGATGCTCTGGCCGAAGCCGGGACGCGACTTGAGGATTCCGACCGGGGAGACGCTGCGCAACATCGCCGGCCCACAGCGGCGATACTGCTGCTCGAGCCACTGCTCGAACGACTCCATCAAGCGCCTTCCGCCGCACCCAGATGCGGGCTCGTGAACTGCAGTCGCCGTAGCCCGGCCCGCACCTCTGGAACGCTCATGAAGAGTTTCCAGAGCAGCCCGCTGCGGAAGTTCTCGAGCATGACCACTATCGGCCCCTGGTCGATGGCGAGGTGCGTCGTCGCAAACCAGTCGCGGCGCTCGCAGAACGCGTCGACGAAGCCAAAGTCCGTCCACACTCTGGGCCCGTGCGTGGCGAGGAAATGCCGCGCTGCACTCAGTGCCTCATGAGGCGCGTAGGGCAGGCTCGATAGTGCGGCCGTTGGGGAAATCGTGCCGTCATCGATATCCGGTGCATGCGTCGAATATCCGTCGGGTCCATCGCTCGAGGTGAGGCCCCAGCAGGCGGGCCCGTAGCCTTTGTGTCCGTTTGGATTGGCAACGCAGTGCGCGTGGTTGATACGCACGTGCCGCACGTTCAGTTCCCAGTAGTCGGCGTAACTGTCCTTCAGGCCGCGCGGATCCAGACCACAGAAGGAATAGTGAGCGAAGAACAGCGGCCCGCCATATCGCTGGCCCAGCGGGAGCTCGATGCCGTAATACTCCCTGCCGTTCACGAAGTCGCGCCCGGTCGCGAACCCCCGGTGATAGACCAGCGGATCGATGCAGTGTCGCGGCGACGATGCCGCCAGCACGTAGGTGATCAGGCATTCGTTCCAGCCATGGATCTCATGATCCATCGCCCAGCCATTGTTGGGACTCCAGTGCCAGTAGAGAACCTTGCGGCCCCCCTGGGTGAACCAATCCCACTCGACGTCTTCCCACAAGAGAGTGATCCGGCCGCGCACCGAATTTTCCGCAGCCGTGTCGCGCGCAAAGTACTGGCGCGCACACAGCAGGCCCATGAACAGGAAGGACGTCTCGACCAGATCGGCCGCGTCGTCTTTGCGGAAAAACGGAATGGTCGCGCCTGTTGTCCCGTTCATGAAATGTGGGAGGGCACCGTGGTAACACGTAGCCCGCATGAGGACGTCGAGCATACGCCCGAGGCGCTCGAGGGCAGCCTCGCGCGTGATCCATCCACGCTCGGTGGCGACGATGAGCGCCATTACTCCGAACCCACTACCCCCGACGGCGACCCGGTCATCGACGGCGTCATGGGCAATCGTCCGGCGGTCCAGTGTCAGCCCGCTGACGGGATGTGCGCCGTCCCAGAAGTAACGGAATGTCTGCCGCTGGATGAGATCGATGAGTGCATCGTCGGCAAGGCTCGCGAGGGCTTGCACGCCGCTCGCCATGTCCCGGGACTGCGATGTGACGGAGGGTTGTGCAGGCGTTACGCGTTCCGCGGACCCTGCGCCGCTCACGGTGCTGGCAGTCACTTCGCCGCGGCCTGTGCCTCGGCTGCGGGTCTGGAGTTGGGCATCCGCGTCGGCTCCTGGCATGGCACCTCCTCTTTCGTCCCGGACACTCCGGCCCCGGGGGCCGGTGCGGCCGACCGGACAGCCACACTGGATTTTGAACCGCTTCGGCAGTCTTAGCACGCCGCAGCAATGCCCGATGGCCGCGCAGTTCGAGCTTGCTCACCCATCCAGGGCTATTTTTACGCCGTGCGGCGCCTGCAGACTGTGATTCAGCCAACGTGCTGGCGAATTCCCGGACGCTGTCTATGATGGCCGCGGCTGAAAAACCGAGGCAGGAGCATTTCAATGGGTCGGATCGACACACTGCTGGGGCGGATGACCCTCGAGGAGAAGCTCGGGCAGCTGACGATGACCGCTTCCAGCTACGCGGTCACCGGCCCGGTGATTGCCGGAGACTCCACGGACTCGATCCGCAACGGCACCCTCGGCAACCTGCTCAACATGGTCGGGGCCGGTCCGACGCACGCGATGCAACGCGTGGCGGTGGAGGAATCGCGGCTGGGCATTCCACTGCTCATCGCGCTGGACATCATTCATGGCCACCGCACTTTATTCCCCATCCCGCTGGCCGAAGCGGCGCTGTTCGATGAAGCGGCGTGGAGCGAAACGGCGCGGGAGGCCGCGAAGGAAGCGGCACACGACGGACTGGCGATGACTTTCGCCCCCATGCTGGATGTATCGCGCGATCCGCGCTGGGGACGTACTGCTGAAGGTCCGGGTGAGGATGGTTGGCTGGGTGCCCGCATCGCAACAGCCAAGGTGCGCGGCTTTCAGGGAGATCTCGCATCGCCGGAGTCGCTCGCCGCCTGCGCGAAGCACTTCTGCGCTTACGGGCCGGTGACCGCCGGCCGCGACTACGCCTCGGTTGACGTCTCGGAGCGCACCGTCCGCGAGGTCCACCTGCCACCGTTCACCTCCGCCGTCTCAGCCGGAGTGGCGGCGGTCATGCCGGCATTCACCGATCTCGCCGGCATTCCGATGACCGCAAACACGGCTCTGCTGCGCGACTGCCTGCGCGGGGAGTTGGGTTTCGACGGCGTGCTCATCAGCGACTACAACGCGATTGGCGAGCTCGTCTGCCACGGCGTGGCAGCCGATCTGGTCGAGGCGGCCGCACTGGCGCTCAATGCGGGCGTCGATATCGACATGATGACCGGCGCCTACCGGCAGGGACTCCCCGTAGCTTTGCAGCGCGGCCTCGTCAGTGAACAGCAGATCGACACGGCAGTGCGCCGGGTGCTCGGGCTCAAGGAGCGACTGGGGCTATTCGACAATCCCTATGCTCGCGGCGCGAAACCGGAAACCCCCGCAGCGCGCGCCCATCGCCGACAGCTGGCGCGAGCCGTGGGCGCACGCTCTCTCGTGCTGCTGAAGAACGGGCAGGACACACTACCGCTGCCGATATCCCTCAGACGCCTGGCCGTCATCGGACCCCTGGCCGATGCTGCCGCTGAGATGGGCGGGCCGTGGGGAGCAGCGGGTGAGCCGGAGAACCACGTCAGCGTCCTCGCGGGGCTGCGTCGCGGTTTGCCGGGAACCGACCTCCTCCACTCGCCTGGGGTCGCCATCAACTCTGACGATCGCTCCGGAATAGGCGCCGCTGCCGAGCTGTGTTCGCGCGCGGACGCTATCGTGCTGTGCCTCGGCGAAGCGGCGCGGATGAGCGGTGAGGCCGCCAGCCGTGTCGACCCCGGACTGCCCGGTCAGCAACGCGTGCTCGCCGAGGCCGTCATGGAACGCGCCCGCGCGAGCCAGGTGCCCGTCGTGGCCATTCTGTTCTCCGGAAGGCCCCTGACCGTTCCCTGGCTCGCAGAGCGGGCAAACGCGTTGGTGGCAGCCTGGTTTCCGGGCAGCGAAGCGGGCAATGCCATCGCGGATGTCCTCACAGGTCGGGTCTCACCCTCCGGACGCACTCCGATCAGTTGGCCCCGCAGCGTCGGACAGGTGCCGATCTTCTTCGGCCAGCGCCCGAGCGGGCGGCCCGCCAATCCCAAAGACCCCTTCACCAGCTGCTATCTGGATGCTCCCAACGATGCGCTCTATCCGTTCGGGCACGGGCTCACCTACGGCCGCATCACCCTCGCCAATCTTCGAGTGAGTCCGCAGACCGTTGCGGAGAACGAGACGCTCGAGGCGCGCGTCGACGTCGGCAACGATGGCAGGCACACGGCCGAAGAGACGGTCTTTCTATTCGTGCATGACAGATTCGCGAGCGTCGTACGCCCGCTGCTGGAGCTGCGCGCGTTCGGCCGCGTCCGCCTGAATCCGGGAGAGACGCAGACCCTCACCCTGCGCGTCCCGGCCGCGGAGCTCCGCTTCCTCGGCACCGACCTGACGCCGGTGTTCGAGCCCGGAGAAGTCGAAGTTTTCGTAGGTCCAAGTGCCGACCGCGCGCGGCTGCTGAGCACCACTGTGCACCTGCGCGCCTGAGTAGTCGCGGGCTCGCGATTACTCTGACGCACACCTGGATGGCGCAAGCCAAAACCGCCGGGATGAATAGTCGACGGTCAACCGGGTTCCACGCAACAGGTCCAACCCCAGATTCAATGCCGGGCCAGTCGCCAGCCCGGCGCCCTCTAAATAGGGCATGTCGATGACCCTGGCGACTACGCCATGACGCGTGATACCGGCAAAGTGGACGGTACCGATGGGTCCCACGCGCGAGCTCACCGGTTGCAGGGTGGCGCCGCGAGCCGGGATTCCGTCTCGGAAAGCGGCGCCTTGCGGGTCGATGCCGGCGGCAGAGGCAAACTTGTGGTTGATGATCGTATCGCGCGCGCCGGTATCCAGCACGGCCACGCCTGCCGCTGCGTTGACAGTCACTGGAAGAGTCAATTGCTGCCCGTCAAGTATCGATCCGGCCTGGATCAGGGTCGCACCCGTGCCCACGATCTGCCGCGTGACGCTCTGAATCGGCAGCACCGAGACGCTCTTGCACTGGAAATCGATGACCACGAGCCGATGCAACATCAGATCGACTCCGGCGATGCCGGCGAGCCTTGCGCCGTCCGCACGGTCGGGAAGGGTATCGGCGTCGACATTCCTGAGGGTGTGGCCATCGACGGTGAGTGTCGACAGGCGGGCGCCCGGCGTATTCTCAGAACCCGTCGCTCCGCTGAGCTCGCGGACTTTGCTCTTCGGCAGATCCAGAGATCTGGCGAACCACGAATAAACACCCGTCTCGTCGGCGCCCGTATCCAGGATGAATGCAAAGGGTCCTTTTCCGTTCACGATAGTCGGGACAGTGATGTGTCCCGTCGAATCCCAGGACAGCGGAACCTCCGCCCGCGTCGCAACCGGTACGAGCAGGGCCGCAAGGCAAGCAAGCACCTGACAGCGGCTCGGACGGAACGGGCTCATGGCTGCCAATCACTCCCGAGGGTGTCGCGGGCCGATACCGACCCGCTATGTCCGACTGAATATAACACCCGGCCGTGCCTCGGCTGTGCCCGGAGCCCGAGCTTGCGGCCCATGCCCTCGGATGGGATAGTCCGCGCCGTCGGAGCCGTTCCGACAGGGGGATAGGCAGATGGCTCAATCGGGCGCGAAACGCTTCGGTCTAGTGATCGGCGCCATAGTGGTGATCGGGTTGGTTCTAGTCGCATGGCTCGTCGTGCGCCCCGGCCCGATGGCATTCGCCTCCGGCAAGACCGTGAAGCTGGCGGACTACAGCGGACATCCGACGGGTGTACCGGCAGACTTCACCGATACCGATCCGGTGGCTCGCGGCCGCTATCTCGTGCAGGCCTCGGACTGTGAGGCCTGCCACACGACCGAGAACGGCAAGCCGTTCGCCGGTGGTCGGGCTTTCATCACCGATTTCGGCACGATCTACTCCGCGAATATTACACCGGATAAGGAAACGGGCATCGGTGACTGGAGCGATGCGGACTTCCTCAAGGCCCTGCACGAGGGAGTTGCCCGCGGCGGAGTGCGGCTGTACCCCGCATTCCCCTTCGAGTCGTACACCTACCTGACGGACGATGACGTACTGGCGATCCGTAAGTATCTCGCGACGGTGACACCGGTGAAGTACTCACCGCCGGAGGATGCTCTCAAGGCACCCTTCAATCAGCGGTGGCTGATGGCGCTCTGGTCGGACTTCTACAGTCCCAACAAACGCTTCGAGCCCGTGGCGGATCAGACCCCGGAGTGGAACCGCGGAGCCTATCTGGTCGAAGCGTTGGGTCACTGCGGCGACTGCCACACGCCCCGCACCGTGCTGCAGGGGCTAGACAACCGGCACAAGTTCGCGGGCGGAATGGCAGAAGGCTGGCGAGCGTACAACCTTTCCAGTGACAGGCAATCGGGTATCGGCTCCTGGAGCGAAGCCGATCTCGTTCAGTACCTGACCACGGGTCATTCGATGAACAAGGGGACAGCGTTCGGCCCAATGGCTGAGGCCGTGCACCTGAGCTTCCGAAACCTGACGGCGTCCGACATCCACGCGATCGTCACCTACATTCGCTCGGTACCGCCGGTAGCGACACCCGACCAGCCGGCCCCCAAGCAGGAGCCGGCGCCGAAAGATCCCGCTCAGGGAGTCGCGGCGACATTCGACCCGCGCGGCAAAGCCGTGTTCGAGGGCGTGTGCTCCGGGTGCCACGGCTGGACGGGTGAGACCCAGTCGGTACCGCACGCAACACTGACCGGCACGCGTGCAGTGAACGATCCTACTGCGATCAACGTAGCGCAGGCGGTCCTGCACGGCTCGAAGCAGCTGCCATCCGACGGCTCGGTGGCCATGCCCTCGTTCGCGAGCGCTTACTCGGATCGCGACATTGCCGCGGTCGCCAACTACGTCACGGCACGATTCGGAGCGCAGGGCTCGGCAATCACGCCTGACGATGTGCACAAGCTCAGAGAGCAGATGTAGATCCGCCGGCGGGGGGGGGTCAGTTATTCCCCCTCGCGAACTGCCTGAGCGCGGGCTACGGAAAGGATTTTGCTCTCGTTCACCGGCTCAGGCGCGAGAGCACACAGCTGCCGTAGCGCTCCGCGCGCCACCTCGCCAAAGGGCGCTCCGATTCTCAGCTCGCGCGCGAGGCGCAAGGCGTATTCGACATCCTTCAATCGCAGCTGCGGAGTGAATACGACATTGCGGTCGTGGTCGTCATCGACCATGCGGCGCGTGTTGCGTACCACTTGCGGGCTCGCTGCCTGACTGGTTGCAATGGCATCGGCGAAGGCCTTGGGATCCAACCCCGCGCGTTCCGCGAGTGCGAGCCCCTCCGCGGCAGAAGCGATCTGAACCGCACCCATGAGATTGACGATCAGCTTGTAAGCGGTGCCCGTGCCGGGCGGCCCAAAGTGGATGATCCGCTGCGCAAACGCGTGCAGCAGTGGCAGCGCCTCCTGCAGATCGTCCTGAGCTGCACCCACGAGCAGAGTCAACGCGCCTCGCGCCGCATCCTCAGGCAAGCCGGTGACGGGAGCGTCGATGTAACGCAGACCTCTCCTGGTGGCCAACTCCGCCAGCTCCAGCGACCAGCCATGCGAGAGCGTCGAGCATTCGATGGCAAGGCTGCCCGCAGGTAGATCCGCAGAGAGCGCCCCTGCGGGGCCAAGCCAAACGGCACGGGAGCTCGAGTCGTCGGCCGTCATCGAGATGACGGCGCTCGCCCCGACGCAAGCTTCCCTCGGCGTGCCTGCCAGCATCGCCCCCTCGCGAACCAACGACTCGGCTTTCTGCGGTGTGCGGTTATATGCGCGCAATGAATGGCCGGCGTGCAGCAGCCGTGCCGCCATCGGCAATCCCATTTTCCCCAGGCCCGCAAACGCGATGTTCGCCATGCGACCATGGTAAACGACTCGCGGGGTGCAGGGTCGAGGAGCCAGGCTCGCCGACGTGGGTTTGTCTCGCGTTGGTCTCGGTTCGTCCCGCCGCGCTCAGGCGGCGCGGGCAGTCCCCTCGGTACGCAGCTCGCGCTCGACCTGCGCACCCACGCCGCTGCTGATGCCAGCGTCAGCGCCAGTGCCAGTGCCAGTGCCAAAGTAGAACGGTGCCGCGACTGCAGCCTGTGCTTCCGGACTGACCAACCGGTAGCGTGCGCTCTTGTAACGGCCTTCGGTCAACACTTCCAACGACTCTCCGACAGCGCAGACCAATGCTCCAGGCACCGGCGGCGCGAGGATGATGCGCCTACCGTCACTCACCTCCAGTTGCGCGCGCTCCTCGTAACCGAGAATCGTCAACAGCGCAGGCCGCCCGTCCGCCGACGTGAGCGCTTCGAAA